>CAIRYE010000025.1 GCA_903882765.1 uncultured Anaerolineae bacterium | reverse complement strand
GAAGAGGGGTACCTCAAGTCTCATGATCCAGCTGATCGAAAGAAGCAGTAGTACGCGGGTAATGAGCGCGATCGCCAATCCTATCTGTCGCCCTTTGTGTTGCTCAGCTTTTGGGAGTTTATCCGACAGGATGGAAATAAATACGATGTTATCAATACCTAATACGATCTCAAGCACCGTTAGGGTTAGCAAAGCGATCAGGTTTTCTATAGTGAATAATTCAAGCATAAAGCCTCCAAAGAATAAAATAGAATTTTACACGAAAAAAACAGGGTGTTCCAGTAAAATCGGAACACCCTGTAACAATTCAATGTAATAAATTTAAGGTTTTAGCCTTGTTGGATCTGAGCTGCCCTAAGTGTATTGTTCATCAACATTGCGATGGTCATTGGACCAACACCACCAGGAACGGGGGTGATGAAGCCGGCAACCTCAGATGCTTCAGCGTAATCAACATCACCTACCAAGCGGTAACCACTCTTCTTGCTAGCGTCGGGTTTGGAGTTGATACCGACATCGATGACAGCGGCACCAGGCTTGATCCAGTCGCCCTTAACCATTTCGGCGCGGCCAATGGCTGCGATGAGGATATCGGCTTGGCGAATGACATCAGGCAGGTTCTTTGTGCGAGAATGGCAAACGGTGACAGTTGCGTTTTTGCTGATGAGCAACAAGGCGGCGGGCATACCAACTATATTGGAGCGGCCAAGAACAACAGCGTTCGCGCCATCGATCTTCACGCCGGCCTGTTCGAGTAGGTAAATACAGCCGAATGGGGTGCACGGAACAAACAGAGGCTCGCGGCCTTTTTGGGCAAGGCGGCCAATGTTAATAGGTGAGAAACCGTCTACATCTTTTTCGATGCTGATCAATTGCAAAACACGTTCTTCATCGAGGTGGGCAGGTAAGGGTAATTGAACCAAAATACCATTTACTTCAGGGTCCGAGTTGAGTTGTTTGATCAACTTCTCGAGATCTTCTTGCGATACATCGGCGGGGATGTGGTGGTTGACTGAACCCATACCCAGTTCCTGACAGGCTTTTCCTTTGGCAGAAACATAGGTGGCTGAATCGACCCTGTCGCCAACAAGAACGGTGGCGAGCACTGGTTTTGGTTTTCCGGCGGCGGTACGTTTGGTTACTTCTGCCGCTACATTATCTCGAACTTGCTGTGCGATGAGCTTTCCATCGATGATCTGGGCTGTCATGTGTTACCTCCAATAAATTGAAAGAAAAAATTTGTCTAACAACTTAATTATACCGATGACACCCATAATCAAATAGTGACAAATGTCAAATAACTTTTAATACGGCTTCACCAATTATCGCGCTTTTCTTGAGATCCCGCATCGCGGCATTAAGTTCATCAAAAGAGATTGGTTTTACGGTGGTTTTCAAGTTGATCTTTTCTGCCAAGGCAAGAAATTCAATTGCGTCTTGATAGGTGGCATTTGTTACGCTGGTTATGGTTTTTTCGCCATAGAGCAAAGAATATGGGATGGTGGGGAGATCACTCATATGGATGGCGTTGATCGACACCGTGCCGCCATTTCGAATCCTCTCTAAAGCGCGGACAACTGATTCTCCGGCTGGTGTAAAGAGGATCGCGTTATCCAGCAGGTCTCGGGGTTTTTGATCTGGCATCCCAACCCAATCAGCTCCCAACTCCGTAGCGTGGTTTTGGTGGGCTGTTGACCGGGTGAAGACAGATACTCGACAGGATCTTGCTTTCAAAACTTGCAGCATCAGGTGGGCACTAGCGCCGAAGCCAAAAAGTCCAATGTGATCTCCATCCAGCACATTTGCTCGTTTCACCGCGCGATACCCTACGATACCAGCGCAGAGGAATGGGGCGTAATCTACGGGGTTACAGTTTTCTGGAATGGGAAGAAGGGCAGATGTATCCGCGATCATAGTTTCGGCAAAACCACCATTTAAGTGAAATCCAGTAAATTTCGCGTTTTCGCAAAGATTTTCTGACCCACTCATACACATTACGCAAGTTCCACAGGTAGTGTGCAGCCAAGCTACACCAACCTTTTTCCCTATCCAAATTTCTTCCCGATCATTTCCTGAAATTTTTGGTGGACCAATTTTGTCAATTTTACCAATTACTTGGTGGCCAGGGGTGATCGGAAGGTTCGGTGGGTGAAGGTCACCTTCCGCGATGTGAAGGTCGGTGTGACAGATCCCGCAAGCTTCCACCAAAATCCGTACTTGTCCAATACCGGGTTCCTCCACATCTCTTTCCACCATGACCAATGGGTTAGCTTCAATTGGGCCTTGCTTGTGAACCTGATAGGATCTCATAAATTTACCTATTAAGGATCGTGCCGGACATTCCTTGTTTCTCTATGGAATCCAAACGTACTTCATCGATTTGATTCCATAAATATGAGGGGGCTTCGGCGGTGACCTTAATGTAATTTGAGCTAAGACCGCTCATCCTCCATCCATTCTCACTTCGAACGTTGGTAGCTTCCCATAGTACCAAAGCGGTTTTGGATAAATTTTCTTCAAAAAAGGTTGTTTCACTCTTTTTCAAGATCTCTTGCAACACGGCGTTTCTTTCTTTTCGAACTGGATGTGGTACCTTTGTCTTGATGCGGATCGCGGGTGTGCCCTCTCGTTCTGAGTACGAGAAAACGTGACCGCCGCTAAAGGCCATTTCCTGCACAAATAGTCGGCTTTGTTCAAACTCCTCGTCTGTTTCGCCCGGGAACCCGCAGATCAGATCGGTGGTAATCGCGATATCAGGGATGATCATACGCGCGGTCGATAGAAGATTCCGAAAAGAGGCGGTAGTAGTCTTCCTTAACATGCGCCTTAGAGTGGCATCACTGCCAGCTTGAAGAGGGAGGTGTAGATGCTTGCAAAGGCGAGGGTTTTGCCAAAGTGAAAGGAATGTTTCATCCAGATCCCAAGGCTCGAGTGAAGAAAGACGGATACGTGGAATGGATGTTTCTTTTAGAATGATCTCTAATAAATTTGTAAGATGGGTCGGTTTATCAATTTCCTGACCCCAAGAACCAAGATGTACACCTGTAAGAACGATCTCTTTTGTTCCGCCATTTTCCGCAGAGTGGATATCTGCCAGGATCTGGGTAAAGGGTCTGGAAATGCTTTTGCCACGCGCGATGGTTGTGATACAAAAAGTGCAGTTATTGTCGCAGCCATCTTGCGCTTTTATGAAGGCACGGGTGCGTTGACGCAATCCGGGTAAGGGAGCACGGGCAATAGGCTCGGCATCGAAAGCGTTTTTCGCCTTATCTAAATGTTGGCTGAAGAAGCTTCGCACCAGATCATCTTTATTATCATTCGATACAACTTGGATCACACCCGGGATCTGCATTGCCATGGAGGGTTCCATAGTAGACCAACAACCCGTGACGATCACTTCTTTGCCATGAGCGCCTGAACGTCTTATCTTCTGTCGTGAATCAGACGCCGCCTGTGTTGTAACAGAACAGGTGTTAACAACCACTGTATCCGCGTCATCCATTGTGGCGACGATGGTATGGCCCTCCTGCCGAAACTCCCGGGACATCTGTTCAATTTCTGCCTGGTTTAGGCGGCATCCTACCATATCGAAAAAGATCTTCATTGCAGCGGTTCCGGAATCCTTACGGTTAGATCATCAAAGAGGATCACTACAGGTGCAACCGTGGTTGTTCCCGCAAAAAAACCAACATCGCCGCTAAAGGCGTTGCTAAGCTCGGCAGTTAGGTACACCTGCCCATTGATCGAAAGTTGCGCAATTTCAGCTGTACATACACCCTTGATTGTATTGATCATTGATCCAAGGTTTATGGATCCATCGGTATTGTCTTTTATGGCAAGAAAATTTTGCTTGCCGTTGACGACCTGCCCAATATTTGCTTTACCTAGTGAACTGATCGACAAATAGGTATAGTTTTTTGCGTCCCGCATATGACAGACAACGCCGCTAAAGGTTTCATTGCTCGTGTCAGACGGGTAACTACTAACCTCTATTTCAGCCTCGAGTCGATCCTGACCTAACGATTTGATCATCAAGCCGTCTGGTTTGGTGATCGTCATTTTGAATATGCCATCCGCGATTTCGCTTCCTCCTGCTTCAGCCAATCCGGTGGATACGATGCTGGTCGAAGAATTAAAGTTATCTTGGATCAGAACCATACTAGGCGAATAAACTCTCTCGAGAGTAGAAGCTAGCGATAAATTCGAGTGAAAGAATGCGGGGAAAGAGTGGTTTGCCAAAAATTTTGGCAATGCGAGATTGACCTTGCTTGAAAGATCGGGAACATTTGGTTGCAACATATCCAACGTTTGCTGATAATAACGACCATCTGGATATTCCTCCAAGAGTTGAATCAATTTTTCCCGACTTTGAGCCTCTTTACCTGTTTTCAAATATAGAAAGCCTTGGTAAAAAAGGATCTCTTCCAGCGAAGGTCGACCAATGTTGGCTAATGCGGCTTGCTCAAAACTGATCTCTGCTTGCTCATAATTCCCCTGAGCCATCTGTATTCTTCCCAAAAAATAATAAATTTGGGGGTCGTTGGGTGTGAAGATGCTTAGCTTACTGAGAGCGCTAAACCCGTAATCCTCGATATATGTATTGGTGGTAATACAAAATAAAATAAGCGCTTTCCAGACTTCAGGATCGGACGGGGCTAGGTTCGCGGCGTTTACGTATTGCTCCAAAGCGGCGTTAATGTTACGGGTTTCAAGCATCTTACCGAGGCTTATCGACAGGTAAGCGTTGGCGGGGTCGAGGGCTGCGGCTTGTTGATAATATTTTTCAGCTTGGTTGAATTGTCCGGTGGTTTCGTAATAATGACCTAAAATTGTCAGAAGGTCAGGATCTTCGATCAAATATTTTTCGGCTTCAAGGATGGGGGGTAAGTGATTGGGTCGTTGGTTTTTTGCCTTTACGAAACCCAACCAAGCCAATGCGTGTGGATTATTTGTTTCTTCTTCAGCCGCCCGGTTAAAAGCGATCTCGGCTAGAGCCCATTGATTCATTTTTAGGCATTCAACGCCGATAGCCAAATTTTTGGATGCACCAGAGGCTGTACTGGCAATATCTATTAAACGGGAGAGCGCAGAGATCTGTTCCGTACTCATTCCAATTTGGTCGGCGGAAAGGGCTGTTTTCGCGGATGGGTCATCCATTGCCGCCAACAACACTCCAAATGTAAAGAGTAGATCAGGATCATTTGGCGCGTTCGATAAGCCGAACAGAAGGGCGGATTTTGCCTGCTCGGTTTCTCCTTGTTCTATAGCGAGTTTCGCAAGGGCTAAACTCGCACTATGGGAGGTCTCTTTTCCCCCTTGCAACATTGTGTAGATCTCTTTGGCTTTATCATCCTCGCTCATTCTCACATAGCTTTCTGCGAGGAGGATCAGACTGTCTGGAGATAACGAATCGTAATGGGAAAAAGGTTCCGCTAGTGCGATCACTCGCATTGGTCGATCACCAACCTCCTTCAAGGCTTGGTCAAGCAGAGTATGATCCCAGGGGATGAACTGGTATGCTTTGAGGTAATAATGGGAGCTCGAAACAGGTTCGGAAACTCGTTCAGCCGCAAGAATATACTGCTTGCCCTGAAGATTCGCGAGGACAAATAGTGTCAGCACGATGAGAAACGGGAGGATGAAATATCTTTTTTTCATTTTATTCGACGCTTGATTTCAATAGTAATTATAAGTGCTATAATTTTTCTAAATGTTAATTCAGCTGCTGGATTTCTTCTCATCATCCCTTGGAACGAATTATTATTCGTTCGGAATTCAGCTCACCTTATTTATCGCGGTCCTTTTTTACTCTTACATCGCTATCAAAGAACATAAACTTCCATCTGCTAACGTTTTTTTTAGCTTACTGATCGTCTATCTCCTTCAGCTACTACAAGGGGTGGGTAGTGCCCTTCCTTTTAGAGAACAATTTACCTCATCTACATTCCTTCCTGCATTGGATAGGGCGATCATTTTGCTACAACTACTGTGGGTCTATCTGGCGTTAAATCAGGTTGTCCTAAGAGGTATAAAAATTTACCTCATTGTCGGATTTCATGCCTTCGTGGCGGTTTTGTTTATCCAATTATCATCCTTGCCTCTTGGCGAAGGGGGTGTTGGGAATTTTAATTTTACTGATCAGGCGTTTTATTGGAGTCTTGCGTTCATTCTTTTTTCTCTGGTGGCTGTTCTAAGTTCATCCAAGAAAAAGAATCCGTTCACTGTGTTAAACATGGCTTTTTTTGGTATTGTTTGCGTTGGTTCTTTCACCGATCTCCTGTTTGTGCCGTTTTGGGGTGATTATTCCGGCTTTATGCGGGTTTCTCTTATTATTGGCTTTCCCTTGCTTATGTTGTTACCCCACCTTGTACTTTCTGCCGAAAATCAAATCGACGAAAAGGTGGTCCGAGATTTTATCCAGCGAATTGAACAGAACACTGATTCGTTTTTCGTCCAAACCGCTAGTTTTTCCCCCGTACATGATATTGAAGCCGAACCTGAAATTGCCAGCGTTTGGACCGCCGATCATGCGTCGTTGTTAAATGAGGTAAAACAGCCTCTTTCCTCGATCCTTGGGTATACGGATTTGTTGGGACGAGAAGAGAATGGTGAATTAGGCGCGTTGCAGAAAAAATACATCGATCGTATTCGTTCCGCAGCGGGTTCCATTGAGCATAAGATCGATGAGATCAATCACCTTCGCGAGATCGAACAGGGCGGTATCAAGTTTATTCCCGAATTGATCGACCTAGATGGTGTTTTATTTAAAGCGATACAGCGGTCGGAATTTCTTATTAAGGAAAAAGAGATCAGTGCTGAAACCAAAATTGAGGTGTCTGAAAAGAAATTGATCGGGGATAGGAATTCATTGCAAACGATGCTAAACATC
Source organism: uncultured Anaerolineae bacterium (assembly GCA_903882765.1). Classification (GTDB taxonomy): domain Bacteria; phylum Chloroflexota; class Anaerolineae; order Anaerolineales; family Villigracilaceae; genus UBA5195. The sequence continues at coordinate 581 of CAIRYE010000025.1, read as the reverse complement.
GCGATTGAAAACGCAGTAACCGCTTCTCGACAAGCTGGAACAGTTGTCATCCTTGCCCAAGAAGATCCCGCAATTGGAGGGCATATTATGCTTTCTGTATCAGACAGCGGTGATGGCATTTTGGAGAGCGAAATGGAGCATTTGTTTGATAAGCGGATTTCCGCTTCTGATCCTTTGATCAAAGGGATAGGGGATAAAGGTGTAGGGCTATCGATTCTACGGGCATTGGTTGAAGCACAACACGGCACTATCAAAGTGGAATCCAAACCCGCCTCCGGTACTACTTTTATCATTAGCCTACCGATGAATATCGTCGGAAGTTTTCAGCCCGTATCACAAAACGAAAATAACTAAATTTTCTCTACCTACAATAGGGGAATTTGTAATCAATCAGAAATGTTTTCACAGAGCTAAATCGTTTATGATGTGTTTGATCGTTCCGCTTTTCGCGGGGTGACATTAACCAACTTATGAAATTAGCCTTCCGAAATACCCGAATCTTTCTTTTCCTTGCCATTGTTTTGGCACTGGCTGCTTGTTCTCCTTCAGGCTCTTCATTAAGTCAATCCCATACCTCTTCT
>CAIRYE010000024.1 GCA_903882765.1 uncultured Anaerolineae bacterium | reverse complement strand
TCTTCGAGGGTCTTCTCCACCAGGGACTGGATGTTGCGGTCGATGGTGAGGATGAGATAGGTGCCTTTGGGCGGGTTGGGGTAATTGCCTGCCATGGTGGGGTCTTGCGGGATGAGCACTGTGATGGGGATGCCGGCCAATTGGCTATCGTATTTTTGCTCAACGCCGTAGTTGCCGCTGTTGTTGCGCAAAACAAAGCCCATTACCGAGGAGGCTAGTTTGCCATTGGGGTAAGAGCGGGATAAGCGGGAGGAGAATTCTAAGCCGGCCAGGTTTAAGCCTTGGCCGGTTTCTTTATAGTCTTTTTGCATTTGGATCAACTGTTCGCCTTGGTCTTTTGAGGCGAATTGGCTGATGGTGAGATACACCTGTTCGGGAGCTTGGCCGGTGATGAGGGCATACATTTCATCATAGGGGGAACCGAGTACGTTGCTGAGACCCATCGCTACGGCTTGGGGGTCTTGCATATTGGTGAGGGTAAGGCCGATCTCGTAGGTGATCTTGTTGCCGGCTAACATATTGCCATTGCGGTCGTAGATCTTTCCGCGTTCTGGTTTTAATACTTTTTCAACCCAGGCGCTTTTTTCTCCCATCCTGCGGAAGAGATCAGCCTCTGAGCTGGATTGAACGAGTACGATTCTAAGGACAACGCCTACGAGCATAACCGCGAAAAATACGGAGAAGAGGGCTAATCGGCTTTTGAAATCGTTTTTCATAATTGTCCGTTTAATTTCCTGGTAAGGGTTTGGAAGCCGCGCTCATTTGGTCTGAGATCCAGGTGATGAGCGATTCAGTGTATTTTGGGTGCAAGTACGATTCTTGGGCGCGAACGTTTTTGATAGATAGATCAACGGTTGGTTCGCCAACAAAACCGGGCACAGCGATGTAAACGATATTGTCGGCGTTCGCTACTTCGTATCCCTCGGCTAAGGCTCTTGCGTAAAGTGATTCGTTGGCGCTGATGGCAGAGATCTGGCTTTGCAGGTCTTCATTATTAAGGCGGATCTGGCGAATGGCGTAATTGAGCTGAAGAATCTCGCGTCCAGCTAGACCAATGCGGGATTCCATGAAAAGGGTAAAGGAAATAACGGCGGCAACAGCCATGGTGAAAATGAGAAAACCAAGCACAGCCTGAAAGCGCAGGCGTGGGACATCCTGATACTTTTGCAGGGCGCCGGCAGTATCGGCAATAGCTTGGTAGATCTCAAAGGGGGTAGCCCGTTGTGATCGGCGTCGCGTTGTTGTGAAGGGTACTTTGGTTATGGTTGCCATATTTTCTCTGCTATTCTCAATTTTGCGCTACGGGAGCGGCTGTTTTGTTTTATTTCAACTTCGTCCGCGATGATCGGTTTGCGGTTGATCAATTTGATGGCTGCCTTATGGCCACAGTTGCAAATGGGCTGCCTGGGTGGGCAAAGGCAATCGGTGCTTTCGGTTCTAAAACAATCTTTTACGATCCTGTCTTCCAAGGAGTGGAAGGATATGACCGCGAGCCTGCCGCCGAGTTTTAGGAGCTTGATGGCCTGCGGAAGGATGGCTTCGATGATATTTAGCTCGTCGTTGACGGCGATGCGAAGTGCTTGAAAGGTTCTGGTAGCTGGGTGGTTCTTCTCACCGCTGCTATGATGCTTTTTGATCAGGTCCGCTAGTTGTGTGGTGGTGGCGAACGGGCGATTCTTGACGATGGTGCGGGCGATCTTGCGGCCGTTGCGATCTTCGCCGTAGCGGAAGATGATATCGGCGATCTCGTCCTCGGGGAGCTGGTTGACCAGGTCGGCCGCGGAGCGTTTGGCGTTGGTAGAGAAGCGCATATCCAGCGGACCTTCGGTGAGGAAGGAGAAGCCTCTTTCGGGGCTATCGATCTGCATCGAGGAGACTCCAAAATCCAACAGGATGCCATCAACTTCGTTCCAGCCAAGATTGGCGGCTTCTTCCACCATATCGGCGTAGGAGCTTTGGCGGATGATGGCGCGCTGACCATATTGTTCTAAGCGCTTGGTAGCCAAACCGATGGCTTGGGGGTCGAGATCCAGGCCTAAGAGCTGGCCGCTGGGGCTGCTGGCTTCCAGAATGTGGAAGGAGTGGCCACCGGCGCCTAAGGTTCCGTCGATATATCTGCCGGAAGGCTGAGGCTGCAAAGCGGTTATAATTTCATTTAAAAGTACTGGTAGGTGCGGAGCGGAGCTCATGTTATTCTTTTGCCGATAGATCGAGCGCGGCAAACCTTTGGGTGTTGGCTTCCACATCATTGATATTGGCGGATTGCTCAGCCCAAAACTCTGGGGTCCAAATTTCAAAATACGGGCCTTGCCCCACGAGGACCAGTTCATTGGCGCCGCCAAGGAATTGCCGGTGGTGGGTTGGAACCAGAACACGGCCGTTTTTATCAATTTCCACCTGAAAGGCGGTGGACATGATCATACGGCGGAGTAAACGGGTGGCTGGGTCGATCAGGTTCATGGCGTCGAGCCGTTTGCTAACCATTTCAAAATAGGAGTTACTCATCACCATCAGATTCTTATCAAACCCTTGGGAAATAACGGCGCCTTCACTGATGCCATCACGGTATACCACCGGGATCGTCAGGCGTCCTTTATCATCAAGAGAATGCGAGTACTGTCCTAAGAACATATGTTCTAAAACTCCTATTATATAATGAGTGCCAGCCCCTTGAACAGGTACTGGCGCTCCACTTCGACCCACTTTATCCCACTTACACCCATATTCTACATATATTGGTGTTAATATACAAGTCTTTTTGGGAAAATTGGTATTAATCTTACGAAACTGTAATGTTTGTATTTAAGGACACAGGTGAGATCTTGAAATTAGAATTGTTGCGATCGGATAACTGGCAGGATTATGAACTTTTGGATAGCGGGGACGGCCAAAAATTGGAACGATTTGGGCCTTATAAATTCTCGCGGCCAGAGGCGCAAGCCATTTGGAAGAAGAAAGCCCCGGCCTCGGCTTGGAATGATGTTCACGGTGTGTTTCAGCCTACCCGCGAAGAGAGCGGCGGGCATTGGAATTTTAAGAAACCGGTTCCGGAGAAGTGGGTGATGACCTACGGCGACCTTAAGTTTTGGGTGATGCCAACCCCGGGCCGACATTTGGGGGTTTTCCCTGAAGTGGCCAGCCATTGGGATTGGTGTGGAAATTTGATCCGTGGGGCAAAGAGACCGATCAAGGTTTTGAACTTATTTGGCTACACTGGTATCGCCAGCTTGGCAGCCGCCAAGGCCGGCGCGCAGGTGACGCATTTGGACGCTTCAAAAAAGTCGGTTACCTGGGCGCGCGATAACCAGCTGCTCTCAGGGTTGGAGGCAGCCCCGATTCGCTGGATCGTGGATGACGCGGTGGCTTTTGTGGAGCGGGAGGCTCGGCGTGGGGCGCAGTATGATGGAATTATTTTGGACCCACCCAAGTTTGGGCGCGGCCCCAAAGGCGAAGTTTGGGAAGTGTATGAAAACCTGCCCACCCTGCTGGGCGCTTGCCGAAGTATTTTGACACAGGATCCACTTTTCATCGCGCTGACAATGTACGCTGTGCGGGCATCCGGGGTGCATTTGTATTACAGTATGGAAGAGATGATGAGCTCTTTTAAAGGAAATATCGATGTGGGAGAGTTGGTGACCGCCGATAAAAGCGCAGACCGGCTGCTTAGCCACGCGGTGTACGCTAGGTGGAGCTCGAATTTATAGCTAACAAAAAAAGGAACCGAGAGGTTCCTTTTTTGTTGGCTATTTTGTAGTGCGGTTTTAAGTGAATTGCGACGAGGTGATCGTTTGGGGTATTTGGGGAGATAGGGTTGGTGTTGTGGGGAAGGAGGCGCGGGTTGGTTGGCGCTAACGGGGTAACCGCGAGGGTTAAACGTACGGGAGGATTTGGGCTTTTGGGGTAAAGATCGGCGGAATTGTTGTTTACGGGTGTGGGAAGAGCCGTTGGCTAGCGCCAACCGGTTTGGGCAATGCCCAAACCCTACGGGTGGATTTTGGCTCGCGGGGTGTTGACGGGCGAATTGTTGTTTACGGGTGTGGGAAGGGCAGTTGGCTGTCGCCAACCGGTTTGGGCAATGCCCAAACCCTACGGGTGGATTTTGGCTCGCGGGGTGCTGACGGGCGAATTGTTGTTTACGCGAGTGGGAAGAGCCGTTGGCTGTCGCCAACCGGTTTGGGCATTGCCCAAACCCTACGGGTGGATTTTGGCTCGCGGGGTGTTGACGGGTGGAATTGTTGTTTACGGGTGTGGGAAGAGCCGTTGGCT
>CAIRYE010000023.1 GCA_903882765.1 uncultured Anaerolineae bacterium | reverse complement strand
CGCGGGCATCGCCGGCGGCCACCACCAAAATAGCACCGGTATCGCTGCGGAAGGATAGCGTTTTGGCGATGCGTGCCGGCGCGACATTGAGAGCCAGGGCGGCAAGCTCTACCGTGGCGCTGGAAACATCAAATTCCTGGATCTTATCGGCAAAACCGAAGGGGGTAAGGTAAGTTCGTACTTCAGCAACAGACATAGCGCTTGACTCCTAATTTAGATTTCCCAATTTTATCAGAAACAACGGCAAGGCGGTTGTATTTTCCCCCGCTTACCGAGAGGCATTGGTGGCTGGTATCTCGCTTCTAACCCATCTAACCCGACTGAGTTGAAACCAAGAAAGCCCTGCCCGCGTGCGCTGTGCCAGAACTGATCAGACCCTTTTCCGGGAAAACACACCTGCCGATCTCTATCCTCGAATATCGGCGCTTGGCAGACTCTGAAGGTTTACCGCTATTTAGGGGCAGCCCCCGAATTTTGAAAGAGGGGAGCGAAGAGGCCGGATATGTAAAGCGAACCCTTGGTAGACAAATGATCGTCATCAAAATACAACAGATCATCGTTTAAGGTGGATAGACAAGTATCCTTATCGCATAGGACTGCTTCAGGGTGCAGCAGAGTGATGGAAGGGTAGGACGAAACAAGGTCGTTGAAAATGAGATCAACTGGTTCAACCGATGCGACAAAATCACTATATTTAAGATCGCAGGTGGCTCTCACATCCAAACCTCGGTACAAAGCGCTTCGCACACAATTGGGCACATCATAGGGGTAGGTGGGTATTTGTGTTACGATGTTTAGCTTCACTTTTTGAGCGGTATAAAACTCAACCATATCCTCGATCCCGGTTTTGTACAAGGCCCGCGTGCGGGCACATTTATCCAATACCAAAAATTCATTAAGGGGGTTTGTTTTTACTGGGGCTAAGTAACATTCACCGTAATGCGCGGACCAAAAGGAGCTCATAACTACAAATTCGATCGGGTAGTGGTTGAGTAGTTCCGTTATGTACTTTTTTGTGATGAGTGATAAGCGGCCGCCGGACTTATTTATACCAAAAAAGGGTGGGCGGCCGGTGGTAACGATCAACAATCCAGAACGGCCAACTTGGTTCGCGATCTTATCCATCCCTTGTGATAATACTTGGGCATGCGAGTCGCCGATCAATAAAAAGCTTGGATCAACCGTTTTATCGCCGATCACACATAGCTCGACCTGATCAACATCAAAATCACCCCTGGGTAGGTCGCAATCCTTCCACTTATCCCAATCATAATTCCAGGCTTTGGCGTTGGGTAGGCTTACAGTAGGGTGGGTGTTCTTTTGGATGAACTCGCCATTTTGGTTCACAAAATAGAACCCTGCCGCTAACAAGGCGATGGTAGAAAACCCAAGCCAAAAGACCATTTGCTTGCTAATGAAGGCGCGAGACCGGAAGGGAGTTTCAACAAATCGCCACGAGAGGGTGGATACCACCACGGTGACGAATAACCAAAGGCTGTATTCCTGCCAGCCGAAGGGGTAAATAATGTAAAAGCGAAACAGCACCAAAAAGGGCCAATGCCAAAGGTAAAGCGAGTAGCTGATCTTGCCGATGAAGGTGAAGAACGGCAGTTTTAGCACCCGCTGGACGATGGTCTCGGAGGTGCCGATGGTGTAGATGAGGAAAGCGGTGCCCAAGACCGGAGGTAGGGCGGCCAACCCCGGGAAGGGCGTAGTATCTGAGTAGAAGAAGACCGGCAGCAGAATGAGGCTTAGCGCCGCGATGGAGTACACCAGGAGTTTTTTCCCGGTGAGCTGGCTCTTGGGCAGGTAATTGATGACAGCGCCAAAAAGAAGCTCCCAGGCGCGGAATTGGATGGAAAAGAAGGCGGTCCGCTGATCGGTTAGGGTAAAAACCGCGCTGATGGCGAAAAGCGTGAGAGTGAGCAGCAGCATAGAAAACGCGCGCTGAAATCGGTTGGGTACCAATTTGTTGAGTGTGAACAATAACAGCGGCAACAAAAAGTAGAATTGTTCTTCGATCGCCAGGGACCAAGTGTGAAGCAACGGATTTAACTGAGCGTTCATCCCAAAATAGTCGCTTTGTGATAAGAATAGGAGGTTTGCCCAAGAGGAAATAGCAGCCACCCCGCTCCATGCCATTTCTTGCATTCTGAGCGGTTCATACAGCCAAGCCCCCATAGCCACGATGACCAACAACATTACCGCCAACGCTGGAAGAATTCGCCGAATTCGTTTTTCGTAAAAACCGGAGAAGGTAAACGTGCCCTTTTGTAGTTGGTTGAGGATATGGCCGGTGATGAGGTAGCCAGAAATGACGAAGAAGACATCCACGCCAATGAACCCACCCTGAAAAGCTTTAAAGCCGGCGTGATAAAAAACGACCACCAACACCGCGATCGCCCGCAAGCCATCAATGACCGGCTTGTACCCCTCGTTTGTAGTGAGGTTTTCGCCCAGATCGAGGTTTGTTTTGCGTAAAAATTTATTGAATAAAGTCGCGAATAATCCAAATCCCGCTAGAATGTACGCGCTGTAAAACACGGCATTGAACCACCACTGCTCAAGGACACCATCCTTTTTGCCAAGCTGATACGCCGAAATGTAATGAACTAGGGCGGTTAGGAATAGGATCGATAACAAGCTTTGCCATGACAAGATGATCGCGAGTATTTTTTTGAGGGATTGTTTTTGCATAATAATGGCAGGATCCAGAGTTCGATGTGGGTTTCTAAAGGGTTAAAAATTAGTTTTGATCACGTTTTGGTCACACGGTGTTTTTGTCTTGCGTTAGGTCGATCGCAAACGTAGCGATGTTGTTGAGGTTAAACCTTGTGTATAACCATTCTGGCGGGGCGGCTGCCAATCCCTCATTAGGGTGAGAACACTGAGGAGATTTGCCGTCAAAAACGGATAGACAGTTACCAAAAAATATGCCACATTAAGAAGCGACCCTACTGAGTGGTGGAACACCTAGCAGGGTCTAACAATTCACACCGTTAGGACGATATGAACAGCTAGATTGATTTTACCACGTGTGAGCGGCAGCGCGGGTTTATTGGGATGGGTGGGTTCGGTTGGGGCAACGCGCCATTTTGAATGTAAGTACTTTCCGAGGAATTTTTATCCGTTCCACTCTCGTTTTTGCGGCAAGCATATCCCTGAAAAACGGATGCCGCTGCAGCTGCGCGCGCCAAGCCATGTGGGGTAAACACTCGTGGCTTAACCTTTCGCAAAAAGTGAGTGCTTGCCAAAAGCACTTCAGCCAGTAAAAATGGTCAATACAGCCAGCATAGTTGGTAAATTCAGCTAAAAAATGGATAGAGCTGATTTCAACCTTGAAGTGCACCAAAATGTAATGATTAATCATCAGACATCTTGTAAAAAGTCCAATTTTCTTTATAATAAAGGAGGGGATTAAAGGATTATTTAATTAATCTTGATAATACATCGATAAGTTGGGCAATATCGTCCCGACTTATCTTCATGAAGCCAATTGGCATCAACTGCAACGAGTCGCCAGCAGGGTTAACTCTGTTTGGGGGAAATATCTACAAGCACTTTATAGATAAAGGGTGAAGAAAATGCAGAGTACCAAAGATGATCGTTACGTACAGGGGTTCTTCGAACAGCTAAATTTTTGGGTCCTTTTATTTTTTTACTGGATCTTGTTTCTACTAACTTCCCATTTTTCCATTCAATTTTTTCGTATTTATGGCGAAAACGTTTCTTTTTTTTGGCCAGGCGCTGGCATAACGCTCGCATTTTTGTTCATTATCCCCAAAAAACGATGGGGTGCAATTATTGCAGCCCAATTTGTGGGCAGCATTGTCGTTAATCTCTACAATTTAACCCCCATTGGCCCCACAGTATCGTTTGCTTTGATCGACGCGCTCGCGGTATACCTGGTCGTCTTTTTATTCGAATCCCAATTGCCTGATTTTTATGAGCTAAAATTCCTTACCGCCATTCGTAATTTCTTTATCATTACGCTGATCGTCGCTATCTTTATCAGCCTCTTAATTGGTAGGATGCTCCTTTTCTATTATGGCCTTGACTTTTTTATCGGGGCTGCCAGAGGCTTGATGGCATCGCTCATTTCGTGGTGGCTCATTACGCCCTTTATGGTTAGCTTCTTTAAAACCCCACCCGATGATAACGAAGAAATTCCCATTTGGCGGCAGGGTACCTTTATAGACCAATGGGCCGAAACCATCTTTTATTTTGTTCTCATTCTTGGCACCGCTTGGTACCTCTTCATATATGCCACTCCGGTTCCGGGTCAGTTCAACTATTTACGATCCTATATTTTGTTCCCGCTCTTTTTCCCGATCGTAGCGCGTTTTCGCATCCCAGCAATGGGTTTGTTGATCACAGCCGTGAGTTTGATGAGCTTAGTTGGCACAACCCTTGGTTTCGGTGAATTTGCGCTATCCGAATATTCCTTAAGCGATAACTTGCGTACCGCGCAATACTTCATTATGGCTCTCGCGTTCAGCACCTATATCCTCAGGGTATCGGTGCGCCGAATTCGTTTTACGCGAACCAGGTTAGAGCGCTCTGAGAAGGAGCAGCTATCCACCTTTGATAACGCCACCGTAGGCATTCTTCGAACGGATATGGATGGCAAGGTGCTTCGGATGAACAACGCCGTTTATCAAATGTTGGGCTACTCGCCAGAATCTCAAACTAGTACGGAACAAGATGGAACCGCCGAGTTGGCCTTTTTTGGTGAAGCCGACGCGATCGCTTTTAGAAATACCTTTACTCGGCCCAATGGCTGGGGCGGGGAGCTAATTGGTTTGAAATCGGTAACGGGGGATAAGGTCTATGGTTATCTCACGGCTCATCAAATAGAAGATGAAATGGGCCGGCCAAATATGCAAATATTTGTAAATGATGTAACAGAACAAGTGAAACTTAATGAATCGCTGATCAAGAATGAACAGAGAATGCGAATGTCTACTGACGCCACGCTCACTGGTATATGGGAATACGATGTTCCCGGGCACAAATTATCGGTGAACAACGCGATGCTCTCTCTGCTTAGTTTAGGTCAGGATGAATTTCCTGGATCGTTCCATGAATTATTGAAGCTAGCCCACCCTGAAGATATGGATGATTTTTCGGCGGCTGGGGAAGGTCTGGCAATGGGGGTAACGGATTTCATCGATGTTGAGGTGCGTTTGCAGATGAAACCGCAGGGTTGGCGCTGGTTGCAAGTGAAAGGCAGCTTCTTCGAACGCTCCCCAGAGGGAGTGCCACTGTTGATGCTGGGAACCGCCGTGGATATCACCAACATCAAGATGACCAAGCAAGCGCTGCGCAAGGCAAACAGTAAACTTAAGAAGCAGTTGGAAGACATTCAATCGATGCAGCAACGGTTGGAGCAGCAATCTATTCGTGATCCGCTAACAAATTTATACAACCGTCGATTTCTGGATGACGCGCTTCTGCGTGAGATGTACCGAGCCGAACGAGAAAAGAACTCGTTTGGGTTGATCTTACTAGATGTGGATCATTATCACGAGGTTGCCGAAACCCTTGGCAACGAAAAAGGAAAGCAGATCTTGGTTCTGTTTGCGGATATTTTGCAAAAAAACTTTAGAGGGTTCGATTATGCTTGCCGCTTGGACGCTGAAAACTTCGCGGTGCTTATCCCTGATGGGGATGTTCAGGCTTGCAAGCAAAGGGTGAATGAGATCGCCAACCAATTTAAATCGCGGGTGCATACCATCACAGGCTTATCTATGTCGCTTTCTTGCGGTATTAGTAGTTTTCCCGCTAGCGGGCCAACCATCCAGGATCTAACCGCCGCAGCAGAGAAGGCACTGAATCAGGCAAAGCAAAATGGCCGTGACCAGATCGTGATGGCGTAAACCCTCCCCCCCTGAACAAGGTTAAACCCCGCCCAAGAAGTTCTCGAGGCGGGGTTTTTTGTTAAAAGAAGATGAAAAATTTACCACTGGCGGCCGCGTTGCTTGGGTTGAGCAGGCACACACTCATCGCCCAGTTGACGGCGGAATCAAGACTCCAGGTGAGGGTGTTGCTGGTAGAGCTGCTTTTGGAAGCGGCGCGGTGTGCCAGGTCGTTTGCTCCGCTGCTGGTAGTGAGCTGGGCATAGACGGCGCTGCTGCCGCCGGTTGGGGTGAGGGTTCGCCCGCTATTCACCACCAACGAATCCACCACCAGCGCGCCGGTTGGGCTGTCGCTGGTGGT
>CAIRYE010000022.1 GCA_903882765.1 uncultured Anaerolineae bacterium | reverse complement strand
GTACCCCGATTCGGCATCCCGAGGTGGTTCTAAATTACGAATTGCTTGTCCAGCTACATCACGTTCCACAACTTTCTTGCCAGGAACCCCTGCTAAAACATCCTGAAAAAATGCTTCGAGTCCTGAGTACCCTACCTTATCTCGATTAACCTGAAACCCTTGTTTTGCATAGAGCTCTTCATCCCTAGAAGGAATTGGGCCTAAAAACCCGATGATATTTGAAGTGAGTGCGCCGGTTGGGTAATCTCGGATCGGTTCAACCTCAATACCAACACCGGGCATATCCATCGATTTTTCGGTAATGGTCATCGCTAATTTTTCAGGGATATTACATTGAATTCGCACCGGACTATAAGGCGCGAGGCTGTTCTGCAACTCAACTAATTGGGTTATTCCCGGGCCGGAAACGCAAGAGGAAACTAGTTTCGCTTCGTCCAAAGTTCCATTGTTTACCGGCACATTTATAATTGCCGATAAGGTGCGATACACATTTTGAATATCGCCATCATCATTTGGTAATTCAGCGGGAACAATGACCACATTATAGGATGCCGCATTTCGGGCGAGAATAAAACCATTCCGATCGTATATGATCCCTCTACTCGGGGGAATACTGATCTCTAAGGTGCGGTTTTCATTCGCTTGGGCAAGACGGATATTATATTCAAAGAATTGTAGCGATATGAGCTTGGAGACCAAAGCTAATGCGCTGATTAGCAAAATGGCTGTAAATAGCTGTCCACGCCATTTCTGGACTTGGTTTTTAGATGAAAATGGAAAATTCATTCGATCTCAGTTTCTGGGAAAACCCAATGAGAGATATCTTTTATCAGTGAGTTTACCGGCAGGATCAATAATATGTTTAGAAATAGGCTTGGGACCGTGATAATTTGAATTAATTCCACAATATTGCTTGAGAAGTTGGAATTGATCCAAATTGCCCCAATGGATAATATATGAATAACAAGGGTGGAGATTATCGTAGAAAAAATGACAGCGATGATAGGTACTTGCCAAGTTCTATTAACCACTGATTTGGTAATACTCACCGCTATGACATACCCCAAAATTGGTACAAGGGGGGTCATAGCTGAAAAAATGGAAACTAGGCTACCTGCCAATATCGCCCAAACCACCGCTAACTTATCGTCGGTATTGATACTCCAACTTACTACGATCAATAGCAACAAGTCCGCAAAGCCTGAGAGGATAGAGAATTGGCTAATAATGGTAGATTGCAGAATTACGCCAATGATAAGAATTGGAATAAAAATTAAAGATCGCATTTATTGTGCGGGAATGAGAGGGTCTATATTGATCGATTTGAAGTCGGTGATCACCATAACAAGTTTTAGCCTGGTGAAATCAACAATGGGTTGAACCGTCGCGAGTTGAAAAAGATCAGAATCTTTTTTCTTAACGCTCAAGACCTGCCCAACAATGATATCCGCGGGGTAACCGCCGCTGATCCCGCTCGTCAAGAGCACATCACCCGGCTGAACAATAACTTCTTGGCTCAAAAGGTCGATCGAAAGATCGCCCGAAGGTGAACCAAGCATAACAGCGTCTTTTTCAGCTTTTTCTAAACGAATATTGACCACAGCGTTTGTATCCGTAATGAGTTGAACGCGGGATGCGCTACTAATAACAGCGTCAATTCGCCCTACCAGCCCTTGGTCGGTGATCACAGGCATTCCTTTAACGATTCCATCATTAGAACCTTTATCAATAATGAGATATCTTAGAAAGGGGCTTGGATCGCGGCCGATAACAGTTGCCGCGGAATAGGAGTTTTCAGGGTTTTTACGAGAAAAATTTACCAAAGCGGCAAGCACTTCGCCTTCTTGTACGCTTTTTTGCAAACTAACAACCTGCCCCTGAAGTTTTGATACTTCCGATTCTAGTTGGGTATTACGTTGGCGCAGTGTTATAACATCACGAGGGATCGTGAAAAATTCCTGAAAAACAACAAAACGCGTGTAGATAAAGGATTGAGCGGCTACAAAGGAGCTATTCAAACTGTTCGAATATATACCAAGCGAGCCGCTAAGTGCTAAGACCAGTAAACCAATGACAAACGAAATGACAATTACCGTTTGGATCAGCTCTATATTTTTAGTTTTCATTTATACATTCTTACCGAGCAACAATTAATTCGAGTGCTTCGTCGATCCACGCTCTAAACCAACCAAATAATGCTTCATATGTTCAAAGTCACTTAATACTACGCCCGTACCGCGAGCCACACAAGTGAGCGGGTCTTCTGCTTGCCAAACCCTAAGATGAAGCTCATCAGCCAGGCGATCTGCAAAGCCTTGAAGTAAAGCGCCGCCACCAGCTAAACAAATACCAGTATCCATTAAGTCAGAAATGACTTCTGGCGGTACTTCATCCAACGCGTCGCGAATGGTATCAATAATGACTTGGATCGACCCGGATAAAGCGTCTCTTATCTCAACAGATGAGACTTCGATGGATTCAGGTAATCCCGTGATCAAATTTCGGCCGCGAGCTTCCACGGTTTTTTCTTGCGGTAACGGGTAGGCTGAACCAATAGCCATCTTGATATCCTCCCCAACGCCCTCGCCGATGAGCAAGTTGTATTTGTTACGGATATATTGAACGATGTCTTGGTCCATTTCGTCGCCGGCTACACGAAGTGAGCGAGCTACTACCACGCCACCCATCGCCACAACAGCAACTTCCGTTGTTCCCCCACCAATGTCTACCACCATAGAGCCACGAACATCTCCAATGGGTAAACCTGCCCCAAGCGCGGCAGCTATTGGTTCTTCAATTAGATAGGCTTCGCGAGCTCCAGCGGACATGGCCGCATCGTATACTGCCCTTTTCTCTACTTCAGTAACACCAGCAGGAATGCCAATGACAACGCGAGGACGAGGTAAAGGAACAATACCTTGTTCATGTACCTGACCAATGAAATAAGATAACATCATTTGGGTAACATCAAATTCGGAAATGACTCCATCCCGAACGGGTCGTAAGGTTAGGAAATTACCAGCGGTTCGGCCAACCATTTCTTTTGCCTTTTGACCAACAGCCAATGGCTCGCGAGTACGTTTATCAATAGTTACCCAGGACGGTTCGTTGATAACGATCCCTTTATTTCGAACAAGGACCAATGTGTTCGCCGTTCCAAGATCGATCCCAATATCTAAAGAGAAGTGCCCTAATAACCAATTTAATGGATTAAATGCCAAGTTAAAACTCCAAACTAAGAAAAGTTAATTCTTAAATTATACCATGTCAATAGTTGGCACATTAAAAATCGTAATGATGGTATCTAATTTGGGATGAGCGTGTTCTAATTATGTATTCTTTAATTATTTTTTTTTCACGGAGGATCTATGTCTAAAGTTTCAATCGTTACAGATAGTACAGCCTATTTACCCAAAGAACTTCTTCAACAATATAACATCAAGGTTGTACCCCTCGCGGTCATTTGGGGAATGGACTCTTATGAAGACGGCGTAGATATTCAACCCGACGATTTCTACAAGAAATTGAGCACCACCAAGGTATCTCCTACCACCTCTCAGGCTACCCCCGCAAATATGATGACCGCATTCAATTCATGTTTAGAAGAGGGGAATGAGGTTTTTGGTATGTTCATCTCGTCAAAACTTTCAGGAACGTATCAGTCAGCAATTCAGGCTCGAGATCTATTACCCTCTGGCCAAGATAAACTCACCTTTTTTGATTCAGGCTCCACTTCGATGGGCCTTGGTTTTCAGGTATTAGCGGTTGCGCGAGCTGCCGCCCAAGGCGCCTCGGTAGCGGATTGCCAAGCGTTAGCTGAGAAGGCACTCAACAACACAGGTGTCTACTTTGTGGTTGATACCTTGGAATATCTCCACCGTGGTGGACGGATCAATACTGCCAAGAAATTTTTAGGCACAGCACTCAATTTGAAACCGATCCTCACCCTTGCCGATGGCAAGATCGAACCAGTCGCCAGCGTTCGCACAAAATCAAAGGCGATCGAACGCGTGATCGAATTGATAGAAGAGAAAACACAAGGAAGATCGAATGTTCGCCTTGGAACCATGCACGCAAACGCATTCGAAGAAGCCAAAGCGACCCTCGATGTTGCCGCTGAGCGTGTTGGCGCTATCGAAAAGATCTATTCAACCGTCAGCCCAGCAATTGGTACGCACACCGGACCAGGAACCATTGGTCTCGCTTATTCTGTAGATCTATAATCCTATTCAATGGTGTTCAAAGGCTGTCAAATAATTTCATTTGACAGCCTTTTTTTATTCATAAGAAAAAGATGAACAGAGTATAATAACCCAATGCAAACGCAAAAAAAGCCATTGATAATTGGCATTGCCGGTGGTTCGGGGTCTGGTAAGACAACCGTTGCCCAAGAGCTCCTGAACAGAGTTGGCCCAGATAAAATTGCGTACATCCCGCATGATGCATACTACAAAGACCTCTCAGGTCTCCCGCCAACGCTAAAAGCTGAAGTTAATTTTGACCATCCAAACTCGCTCGAAACAGAGTTGATGGTTCAGCAAATTATCCAACTTCGAGATGGCGTGGCTATCGAACTTCCCGCCTACGATTTTTCTACCCACAGCCGAACCAAAGAGACCATATTGATCGAACCAAGGTCTGTGATCATTGTTGAGGGGATTTTAATTTTTGCTGACCCTGACCTTCGGAAACTTTACAATATCAAGATCTTTGTCGATACCGACTCAGACCTAAGGTTTATTCGTAGGCTAAAAAGGGATATCGATGAGCGTGGGCGTACCCCCGATTCGGTCATCAAGCAATACCTATCAACGGTTAGGCCAATGCACTTAGAATTTGTAGAGCCATCAAAAAGGTATGCCGACATTATCATTCCAGAAGGCGGCCATAATACGGCAGCCCTCGATATGGTCGTTGCTCGTTTACAAGAAATGATCCAATAAAAATTAACGGAGAAAAAGAATGACTGACAAAAAATGGAACCAACAACCGGCGATGGTCATTGACCCCGCCAACAGCTATAAAGCAACTATCAAAACTGATAAAGGAGAAATGGTCATTGAACTTTTCGCCAGCAAAACTCCTGTTACGGTTAACAATTTTGTGTTCTTAGCACGTGAAGGTTATTACGACGGCACTATCTTCCATAGAGTGATCAAAGATTTTATGGTTCAAGGCGGCGACCCCACTGGCACAGGTAGAGGCGGGCCAGGTTACAACTTCAAGGATGAATTTGACAAGAGCCTAAAGCACGACAAGCCCGGAATTCTCTCGATGGCAAATGCCGGCCCCGGAACAAATGGTTCCCAATTCTTCATTACCCATATCCCTACCCCTTGGTTAGATGGCAAACATTCTGTTTTTGGACAATTGATCAGTGGCAGCGATGTTTTGTTTGCGATACCCGAACGTGATCCAATGCGTGTTGGAAGCCCGGCCGTAAAAATTGCTTCCATAACGATCGAAGAAATTAAACCCGCCTAATGTGGATCAAGTATCGCCAAACGATCTATCGCATTCTAAGCCTCGTGTTCGTTGTTGTGATCAGTTTGTGGGTCTATTCCATCAAGGACCAAACGGAACAACTTAAAGCATTCGGTTATCCCGGGATCTTTATCATCTCTGTTTTGGCGAACGCAACCGTGATCCTTCCTGCCCCTGGAATTGCTTTGGTTTACACCTTTGGCGCTTTTCTGAACCCGCTCATAGTAGGTATCGTTGCGGGCATAGGTAGCGCCATTGGTGAATTATCAGGGTACTTAGCCGGTTATAGCGGCCAAGGAATTGTGACCAAAACAGCAGCCTATGAAAAAGTACACCCTTTCGTTGAAAAATATGGCGGATTGGCGATCCTGCTCCTCGCGGCGGTTCCAAATCCGTTTTTCGACCTTGCAGGTATTGCGTCAGGAGCGTTGAAGATCAAAGTACGTGTATTTCTTTTTTGGTGCGTGATCGGAAAAATTATTAAAATGCTGATTTTTTCATACGCCGGCGCTCTTTCCATCGATTGGTTGAAAAACGTTTTATAAAAATCTTGAATAAGCCTATAATAGGTATATTCAATTCATCACTCTGGAGGTAAAAAATGTTTGTTGGCGATAAAATGTCTAAACCCGTAATTTCCATTTCACCTGATATGCCGATCTCTGATGCTCTTGTTCTAATGAAAAAAGAGAAAATTAGGCGCGCCCCTGTTGTAAAAGATGGTAAATTGGTAGGAATCGTTTCTGACAAAGATCTTCTGAACGCCTCTCCATCACCAGTAACCACCCTTTCCATTTGGGAAATGAATTATCTGCTCAGCAAGGTAACAATTTCTGAAGTTATGTCGCAAAATGTAATGACGGTTACCGAAGATACACCTATCGAACAAGCCGCCAGAATTATGGCGGATAACAAGATCGGTGGTTTACCCGTGATGAAAGACGGCCATTGCGTTGGTATAATTACTGAAACCGACCTTTTCAAGGTATTCCTTGAATTACTTGGAGCTCGCGAAGCTGGTGTTCGCGCAACCATCGTCATTGAGGACAGACCTGGATCTCTTGCGGCCATTACAAAAGCTGTCGCCGATAAAAAAGCCAGTTTTATCTCACTCGGTCAAACCCATGGCGAAAAATCTGGAACCCACAATGTAACCTTCAAGGTTGAGGGCATAACCCTCCCTGAATTACGCGAATTACTTACCCCGATCGCCAAAGAAATTCTTGACCTTCGTTCATAAAATTGTATTTCCAATAGATGAACAAATGGAGCGGTTTCTAACCGCTCCATTTTTATTTCCTGCGAATAAATTTCTTTGCTTCTTCTTTTTTATTTACTTTTTCAACTTCTTTTTTGGGTGGTACATATTTACGGTACGTTTTTTTCACAACCGGAGTTCTTACTTCCTCCATCTGCAATTCACGAACCTCTTCTGGAGCCAATTCTCGCCATTCACCGGGTTTCAAGGTTCCCAATCGTAGGGATCCGATTCGAATTCTCAGAATCTTAACCACTGGTAAACCTAACAAAGATCCGATCTCACGAATTTGGCGTTTTCGACCTTCTTTCATAATAACCTGGATCCAAGCGCCTTTTCCAGCCAAAGATCGAATTCGGACCTGAGCTTTTTGGGTTTTGTACCCATCTGTTAATACCACTCCGCGTTTCCAGGTTTCAATTTGTTCGGTATCTGGCTGGCGCGCTAATAAAACAGAATATTCCTTAGTATGTCCATGGGATGGATGGGTCAATTTTTGGGCAAGATCCCCATCATTGGTCATCAGGATCAAACCCTCACTATCAAAATCAAGCCTACCAACAGGGTATAAACGCTCACTCGCTGGTATCAGATCTCTTACTGTCTTACGGTCATCCCCTTTTTCGGCGTCCACCGTTGATAAAACAAAACGAGGTTTATGTAGCGCAATATATACCTTTTTTTCTGGTTCTTTCAACACTTTACCATCAACAGTTATACGATCCTTTGTAGGATCAGCTTTTTGGCCTATTTCTGCTAACTTGCCATTGACCTTTACCCTGCCAGTGATAATGTATTCTTCGCAATCACGCCGGGAGGCAATGCCTGCTTGTGCCATAATTTTATGTATTCGTTCTTCCATGTTCAATATTATAACCTACCAACAATGAACAAAAACCTTTTTTCATCATGAATATGGTAGCATTAACCCCATATTCAAAATAAAGGGCTTTATTAGACAATTATGATAAAAATGGTCGCTATCGATCTAGATGGCACAATGTACAATTCGAAAAAAGAGATAACACAAGAAGTAAAAGATTCGATCCAAAGAATTACTGATTCTGGCGTAAAAACAGCGATCATCACGGGACGTGGGATGGTTGGTAGTGAGCTTGCTCTTAAACAATTAAACATGGATATGCCTTACATTTGCTCTGCCGGCGCACTCATCCGAAGCGGTCATAACGGTAAAACACTTCAAAGTTGGAGTTTTCATTCCCCCGATGAGACCGCCAAAGTAATTTGGTTTGCTTTGGCAAACAATATTGCCTTGCTTGGCGAAACCCTTAATGGAACGATGATCTGGTATGGCGCAACTCAGTTCTTTCATGAAATTGATGAAAAAACTCAAAAAGAGATCGAGATCGGCCGAATTTCGGATGAACCCCTGATTGATTTCAACGTACCGCTCCTAAAATTAACGCTATCCGCGGATACAGATGTTCTTCGCTCCGCGCAATCGTACATTGAGAAGGAATGCCCTTCCCTCCATCCAGTCATTTCAGGCGCTCATTATATTGATATAACCGCCCAGGGAATCAACAAAGGGACAGGGATCAAGGCCTTTACAGAATTTTTAGGATTTCAACCCGACGAAGTTGCCGCAATCGGCGATCAGGAGATCGATATTTATATGCTTTCCTACGTAGGTTTACCCATCGCGATGGAAAATGGTGTTCAAAAAGTAAAAGAAGCTGCCCTCTGGATAGCTCCTAGTAACGATCAAAACGGCGTTGCCTGGGCGTTAGATGAAATTATTAAATTGAATCGGAAGAGTTATGTCAATTAACCAATCTCAACATCTCGCGCGTCATATCGCCCACTGGGATAACATCGCGCTCAATCACAACAAACTAAATCCTTTTAATTCAGCGTATCACCTTCGATTGCAAGAAGTGTATAAACTGAAAATTGGAAAAGGTCTTCGCGTTCTTGAAATAGGCTGCGGCGAGGGGGATCTATTAGCCTCACTCGATCCTACCCACGGAGTAGGGATCGATATTTCAGTTGAAATGATCAAAAAAGCGCAGGCGAAATTTCATTCCCTCGAATTTAAAGTGATGGATGCGCACGATCTTAAGCTATCCGGCAAATTTGACGTGATCATCCTCTCTGATCTGATCAATGATGTTTGGGATGTGCAATCCATTCTCAATCAGTTGAAATCTCTTTGCACCGATGAAACAAGATTGATCCTTAACTTTTATAGCCGTGTTTACCAACCGATCGTCAACGTTGCCGGCGGTTTTGGCTTAGCAAGAAAACTACTTCCACAAAACTGGTTTACTCCGACAGACGTAGAAAACCTGATCCATATTTCTGGTTTCGAAGTGATCAATGAAGAACGAGAGATATTGCTTCCCCTAAATATTCCACTCATCAGCTCCTTTTTCAATAAGTTCTTGGTGAAAATGTGGCCATTTTCATTTTTTGCCTGGACCAACGTCGTCACGGCCCGACTGTTGCAAAACCCACCAACAAAAAAACCTTCCGTAAGCATCATTATTCCCGCTCGAAACGAAGCTGGTAACATCGAAAACGC
>CAIRYE010000021.1 GCA_903882765.1 uncultured Anaerolineae bacterium | reverse complement strand
CGTTCTGCCGCCAACCATATGGCCGTTTCAAGAACCGGTCATTTATTTCATTGAAATTATTTGTTTCATTTTCTTGTTGGCGGTGTTCATTTGACAGATCACGTCCACTTCATCGGCATTGGTGGCAGCGGCCTTTCGGCCATCGCACGGTTATTGTTTGAGCAAGGCACCATCGTAACCGGCTCAGACCGCGCCGCCAGCCCTTTCGGCGATGAATTAGCCCGTCTCGGCATTCCCGTCACCATCGGCCACGCCGCCGCCAACATCGCCGGCGCCAGCTGGGTGGTGCGTTCCTCCGCCATCCCCGATGACAACCCCGAGGTAGTAGCTGCCCGCGCCCAAGGCATCCCCGTTTACAAACGCTCCGATTTCCTCGGCAAGCTCATGGAAAGCCCCATTGTGGGCATCGCTATCGCCGGCACCCACGGCAAAACCACCACCACCGGTTTAGCGGCCCATGTGCTAACCGCCTTAGGCACCGATCCTTCCTACATCGTAGGAAGCAATATCATCGGCAGCACCAACGCCCACTTCGGCAAAGGCGCTCCCTTTGTCATCGAAGCGGATGAATACGACCGTATGTTCCTCGGTCTCAAACCGCGCTTCGCCGTCATCACCAACTTAGAACATGACCACCCCGATATTTATCCAACCTACCAAGAATACACCGAGGCATTTCGCCAATTTTGCGCACTTGTACCCCAAGACGGCGCTCTCATCGGCTGCTTCAACGAACAAGAAGTAATATCCCTTTTCGCATCCCCCGACCTTTTGGCTACGCGCAAGGTCTACTACGGCATCGCCGGCGAGTTCGATCCGCGCTTTCCAAACCAGGTCATCGCGTCCCCCATCACCTCTAAAGACGATGCCTTTCACTATGCCATCCGCAGCCGCGTCAACGGCATAGAGCGCGCCTACTCCCTTTCGCTTTCCCTTCCCGGTTTGCACAACATCAAAAACGCCATGGCGGTCATCGCCATCGTAGAGCTAATGGGCTTTTCCGCCGAAGACGCCAAGCCGGCCTTCCTTAGTTTCACCGGCACCAATCGCCGCTTCGAAAGAACACCGCTCGGCAACGGCATCCTCGGCATCAACGATTACGCCCACCACCCCACCGAGATTCGCGCCACCTTACAGGCAGCCCGTTCCGCCTTCCCCGGCAAAACCCTTTGGGCGGTTTGGCAGCCCCACACTTATAGCCGTACAAAAACGCTCTTCAACGCCTTTAGCCGATCCTTTGCCGATGCCGACCACGTCATCGTCAGTGAGATCTACCGCTCCCGCGAGCCGCTAGAAGATTTCAGCAGCGCCAGCCTTGTCGAAGCGATGCGGCACCCCTCCGCCCTCTACATCAACCAGCTAAGCGATATTTCGCTCTACCTCGCCAGCCATCTCAAACCCGGCGATATCCTGCTCATTATGTCCGCCGGCGACGCTGATACCATCCTCAGCGACCTACAAACCACTTTTCGTCTTCAAGGGAAACCTTAGCAGCGAACCTTATGATGACCAAAGACCTAACCCTTCTTTTCGGTGACACCCTGCAGGCAAATGTACCCATTGCGCCCTATACAACCGCGCGCATTGGCGGCACCGCCGATGCCCTGCTCATCGTCCGCGCCAAAGAAGAATTGGCAGCCGTTCTCACCACCTGTTGGCAAAACAACATCCCCTTCCGTCTGCTCGGCGGCGGTTCCAATGTTTTGGTCAGCGATAACGGCATCCGCGAATTGGTCATCCTCAACAAAGCCAAATCCTTCCAGATCCTGCCCACCCCCGATGGCGCCATCGCCCGCGCTGATAGCGGCGTGATGATCAGCAACTTTGCCCACAAACTTGGCGCGGCCGGCCTCACCGGTTTCGAGTGGGCCGCCACCATCCCCGGCACCATTGGCGGCGCGGTCTACGGCAACGCCGGCGCGTACGGCGGCGATATCAACGATTCGCTGCACACCGCTGCCATCCTCACCCCCGGCGGCGAGCAAACCCTCACCGCCAGCCAAATGGGCTACGATTATCGCAGCTCCATCCTAAAACGAGGCGAGCTGTATGGCGTCATTCTCGAGGCCGAATTTTTCTTAAAAAATGGCGAACCAGACCAGATTAAGAATAAAATTGAAATGTTAACCACCAAGCGCAAGAACAGCCAGCCCCCCGGCGCCAGCATGGGTTCGATGTTCAAGAACCCCGCCGGTGATTACGCCGGCAGGCTCATCGAGGCATGCGGGCTAAAAGGCACCAAAATTGGCAACGCCGAAATCAGTACAGTTCATGGCAATTTCATTGTAAATAACGGAAACACCTCCGCTTTGGATGTAAAATCTTTAATTGAACTTGTTAAGACAACCGTTTACGATAAATTTGGTATCGAGCTTCATCTCGAAGTGGAATTAATAGGTGATTGGAAATGACAGAAATGTTGGGTAAATTGAAGGTTGCGGTTTTATTCGGCGGACGATCAGGCGAGCACGAAGTCTCCTTGATGTCGGCTGCCTCTGTGTTAAATGTCATCGACCGCGACCGCTACGACGTCATCGAAATTGGTATCACCCAACAAGGCGCATGGCT
>CAIRYE010000020.1 GCA_903882765.1 uncultured Anaerolineae bacterium | reverse complement strand
TGCCGATGGGTTTGCCTGCCAACCACATTATTATCAATGGTTGATGCTAGCATCGGCGGGAAAACTGGTTTCGATCTACCGCAAGGCAAAAATCTGATCGGAAGCTTTTATCCACCAGAATTAGTATTGATCGATCCAGAATTGTTAAAAACGTTGCCCAAGGATGAATTTATCTCCGGAATGGCGGAAGTGGTCAAACACGGCATTATTGCCGATTCCGCATTGTTCGAGGATTGTTCGCTCGGATTAGACCATATCAACGCGAACCTAACAGATATAATAAAAAGGGCGGTGCGGGTAAAAGTGGATGTGATTGAGGAAGACCCCTATGAGAAGGGGAAGCGGGCGTCGCTGAACCTTGGTCACACCATCGGTCACGCGGTAGAGATTGAAAGCGAATTTAAGTTAAAACATGGCGAAGCCATCGCTATTGGAATCGTAGCTGAAAGCCGTCTAGCTGAGAAAATGGGCTTGGCTGAACTTGGCCTAACGGAGAAAATTATCGCGGTATTCGAGACCCTCAAATTACCTACTTCCTTACCTATGGAAATGAACAGACCAAGGATCATCGGGTTTATGAAAAATGACAAGAAAAAAAGCGGTAACGCTGTGCATTTTGCGTTGCCGATCAAAATTGGTACCGTAAGAACAGGGATTGCTATCGGTAATTTAGAGGAGACATTATGAAAATATTGATCTTGAATGGCCCAAATCTCAACATGCTCGGAAAGCGTGAACCGGACATCTATGGAAAAGATACATTGGAGGATATCAATAAACGCCTCCAAAAATACGCTTCACCAAAAGGAATTGAGCTTACCTTCGTGCAATCAAATCACGAAGGAGTATTGATCGATACTTTGCAAAATTGCCAGCAATGGGCGGATGGAGTTGTGCTAAATCCAGGGGGCTTTACTCATACCTCGGTCGCTTTACGAGACGCGATTTCGTCGATCACAGTTCCAGTGGTTGAGGTTCATCTTTCCAACGTATATGCCAGAGAATCCTTTCGGCATACATCTCTCATCTCAGCTGTGTGCCGAGGAAAGATCAGTGGATTTGGGGCAAGATCGTACCTATTGGGAATTCAGTCGTTCGAGGATTAGTACTTGGCGTTGCGTTGTTCTTCGCGCTCCTCGTCTCGCTTCGCGATGGCATCGCGCTTATCATACATTTTTTTGCCTTTCGCGAGTGCGATCTCAATTTTAGCGCGACGGTTTGAAATAAAAACTTTCAAAGGGATGATGGTCATCCCTTTTTGTTTTACGGAATTGAACATTCGATAGATCTCTTTTCGATGCAGCAACAATCGTCGCGGTCGTTTTGGGTCGTGATTAAATCGGTTCGCTTCAACATAAGGGGCGATATGCGCTTCAATAAGCCAAGCTTCATCTTGATCAGATATCTCAACATAAGCTTCGGTAATACTGATCTGCCCAGCACGAATCGACTTAATTTCTGAGCCCTGCAAAGCCAAGCCAGCTTCGAAACGCTCAACTATGAAATATTCAAAACCAGCCTTACGGTTGGTAGCAACTACCTTAATGTTTTCTTCGGTCATAAGTTTTATATTGTAACATGTAGAAACCTGACAGTTACCCCCATTTTAGAATGGCTAAGCCCGCCAGCCCGCGAAGAACGCCAAAGATGATCAACGCGGTTGAAATAGATGTAAGGTGAGAGATCGCTGGCCCTGAAAGAGAGCCGATCAATACGGAAGCGTTGAGAATAAGGTTGTACCAAGCCAAGTGGGCAGGCCGATCATTTTCGGGGCATCGGTCGAGGATGTAGTTGAGCGAAGTTCCGCCAACAATCGCCCAGGCCATTCCACCTAAAAGGGATATCCCATAATAATGCCAAACATTGGTCGAATAGGAGAGCAATATCGGGTAGATCGCCATGCTAACCACCCCGATGCCAACCATATTTTTATTGCCAAAAGAGCGTACCCAGGTATGCAACCGGGTAGATCCGACCAACATTGAGAGATAGAAAAGAGCGGTACCGATGCCGAGTTGATTATCGGTGAGATTCAGGTATCGAACAAAATAGATCGGGAAAAGTGGAATCGCCAGGTATTGCGGGATGTGAAAAGCCATCAACAATAGCAATGTGATCAGGAATGGCGTCTTAAGGATATCTGCCCGAAAATATGTTTTTAGGTCAAAACGTGCTTGTGAGGAATGATTTACCTCAGCGGGTTCGGCGTTTTCTTTGGGCTGAACTTTGATTTTATAGAGATGATAGCTGCTCATCATTGCGCCAATGAAACCAATGGAAAAAACGATTTGATAATTGAGGGGGAAGGATATTTGTGTGAGCAAATATCCGCACAGCAAAGAGGAGAGCATAAAACTGATTGCCATTACTACATTGCGTGTGCCGGCAAAATACGCTCTAAGACTGGTGGGCACCGCCTCGGCGAAAAGGGAACTAAAACCGATCGAAAGTGCGGTAAGAGGTATCCCCATAACAAAGCTAAGTAAGATCAATGCCCATATTTGATTGGGTTGCGATAACAACCAAGGCAACGGGACAAAGAAAAAGAAGCCAAAGCGATAAACGATGGATGACCAAAAAACCGCCCCTTTAATTTCCCGTTGTTCTAGCCAGCGGGTGGCGGGGATGGTAAAAAACAAGCTAACTACTGCCGCGATAGCACTGAGGATACCGATCTGAAACTCACTGGCACCAATCCGGGTTGCGTATATGTTTATGAAATTCGCGGTAGAGCCGCTTAATACCCCGAACCAACCGATATCAAATAAGAAATGGCCGAAATTACTTTTTTGGTCAAAAGGCACCGTTGAAGGGTTGTAAAATTGTTTTATGAAATTCATACAAATGTTCGTTAAAATAAAGAAGTATCCTAATTTTACTCAATATTCGGGAAGAACTGATGAACAACCTTCGCAATAAATTTATGTTGGATCAAGATATTGTATTTTTGAATCATGGCTCTTTTGGAGCGACACCAAAACAAGTCTTCAAAGAATATGTAGGTTGGCAAGAGAAACTTGAGCGACAACCTGTTAAATTTCTTGGTCGCGATTTTGATGACCATATGAACACATCACGCGAAATTTTGGCGGCAGAATTGCAGACAAACGCGAATAACCTTGTTTATATTCCAAATGCTACACATGGGGTAAATATTGTTGCTCAAAGCTTAAAATTACAGCCGGGTGATGAGATATTAACTACAGACCATGAATATGGTGCTTGTGATTATACGTGGGAATTTCTCTGCAAAAAAAACGGTGCTTCCTATGTCCGAAAAGCCATCCCCCTGCCAATTGCTGACCCGGAGAAGGTTGCCCAGGAATTTCTAACCGGCATCACCGAACGTACCAAGGTGATCTTTATTAGTCACATCACCTCGCCGACCGCGATCAAGTTTCCTGTTGAGATGATCTGCAAGGTTGCCCGGGAAAAAGGAATATTAACCGTTGTGGATGGCGCTCACGCCTTTGGACAGATCGATCTCGCTCTCGATACACTAGGAGCGGATTTTTACACCAGCAATTGTCATAAGTGGGCATTGTCACCGAAAGGCGCGGCCTTTTTGTATGTTCGCCCTGAAGTACAGCCTTTGGTTGACCCAATCGTAGTAAGCTGGGGTTTTGGTATCGAGGATTTCTCAAAGACCGGCTCGCGCTTCGTCGACTTTTTTCAATGGGCTGGGACCAAAGACCCCGCAGCCTACTTGAGCGTTCCAGCGGCGATCGCATTTTCAAAAGAAAATAATTGGCAGGATGTACGAAAAAAGTGTAAACAATACTTGGATAGAACAATAGCGGATGTAACCTCACTACCCGGTTTTGCATCCATTTATTCAGATAATGAAAACTACACTCAGTTAGCTTCTATTCAAATACCCGATCAATTTGATGTTGCCCAATTAAAATCGTATTTATACGAGGAACATAAGGTTGAATTGCCAGTTTTGGTCTGGGCAGATAAGAAAATGATACGGGTATCTATACAAGGCTACAATAACGAAGAGGATATCGACGCCTTGGTAAAAGGGTTGAAGACGGCCTTACGCTATTTTAATATTTTGGAAACGAAAAAGGTAGAATGACAACAAAAATATCGTTAGCACTCGGCGGCGGGGGTTCCAAGGGAATCACCCATGTTGGGGTTATCAAGGCACTGCTCGAAAACGGCATCGAAATTGATTCGATCGCGGGTACTAGCATAGGCAGTATCGTAGCCGCCATTTATTCAAAAGGGTCCACAGTTGAAGAAATGATCGACCTGTTCAAAGGGATCGATCAATCAAAACTTTTTAGTTTTCCATTTGCCGATGGCCCGGGATTTCTGGGTTATCGGGGTGTTAAGGAGTTTCTTGACCAGGCTTTAGGGGATGTAACATTTCAGGATCTAAAAATCAAATGTACGATCATCAGCGTTGACCTCAATACGGATTCTGTTGTTGAGATGACAACTGGCATTGTAAAAGATGCTATTCTCGCATCGATCGCGGTACCCGGTTTTTTTCCTCCGCAATTTGTAGACGGTATGACCTTGGTGGATGGCGGCGTAATGGATCCGGTTCCGGTTAGATCTGCCCGTAAAATGAGCCCGGGTCTCCCTGTCATCGCGGTTTCTCTTTCTACTCGCATTCTTTCCGATACACCTTTGACCCAACAGCCAGGAAGTATTGGATTTAATTCTTTGTTGGTCAATCAGATCTCCCGAACGAACTTATCCAAAACGTTCAAGGTCCTGGTTGATTCAATTGATAGTTCCTCCCGACAGGTAACGGAACTGCGGCTGCAGATAGACCAACCTGATATAATTATGCGTCCTTCAGTTTCAAAGATCGGTCTGCTCGATCCAGTCAATATTGATGAGATGGTCCAACTCGGCAAAGAAGCGGTTGAAGTTGAAATTGGTAAGATAAATAATTTGAAACAGGGATTTTTTGAAAAATTGTTCAGATTTCCTGCTTCTTTATTCAGAACCAAATAGGTGATCTATGTCAATTAATCGAAGAGATTTTATGAAGTTGGTGGGTGGGGTGGCAGGTTTTTCTGCCCTCAAGCCATTTAATAAGGCACTACCTCTTCCTGAGTTCCCCAAATCTGAACGGCTTGGCAGAATTGTTGAAGGAAAATGGGCTCTGATGGCTTTACCCAACTTTCAAGATGCCAAAGTAAAAGATGTATATGGTGATGATGTCATCGCTTGGAATCGTGAGGTAGTTGGCCGTAGAGATACCAATTATATTAACCAAAAATGGGTCGAAACAGACTCTGGTTATGTAAATTCTTCCTACGTGCAGCCAGTGTTTAACAAGCCGAATGAACCGTTAGCCAATTTGCCGGACGGTAAAAGTGGATTTTGGGCAGAAGTAACTGTGCCATACGTTGATTTTGTTTTAGAAAATCAAGCTCCTTCATCACCGTGGATCAAGAACAATATGGACATTGGGTTGCCTACTCGGTTGTATTACAGCCAAGTGATGTGGGTTGACCAGGTGAAGAAAAGCGATGTTACCGGAAATATGATCTACCGCATCAACGAGAAATATGGTAGCTATGGCGATATATTTTGGGCGGAGGCCGCGGCTTTTCGGCCGCTAACCGCGGAGGAGATCGCTCCAATTTCACCTGATGTTGACCCCGTTACAAAACGGGTAAAAGTAAACCTCACATACCAAACCCTTTCCTGTTTTGAGGAAGATCGTGAAGTCTATTACTGCAAAATTTCCAGTGGCGCAAAATTCGACGCTTTTGGTAACGCCGTTGATAGTTGGGCTACGCCTGTTGGAGATGGTCACCGTACTTGGAGAAAATCGCTCTCCATTCATATGGCTGGCGGATCCGCAACCGGTGGTGGTTACGATACCCCAGGAATATCATGGGCAACCTTTTTTTCCGAAGGTGTAGCGATTCACTCCACTTTTTGGCACAACGATTATGGAGTTCCCAGATCGCATGGGTGCATTAATGTAACCCCCGAAGATTCCAAATGGATCTTCCGTTGGACTACCCCCACTGTTACTTTGGATGTGGATGATATAACGGTTGGAATGCCCGGTGGCACACAAGTTGATGTTATTGAAAGAACATTCTAAGGACACTTTTTATTATGGCAATAGGAAATATTTCGGTAGGTTTATCATTTATTGCGGGCATAGCTTCATTTTTATCCCCATGTGTTCTTGCATTAGTACCTGCTTATATCGGTTACCTCAGCGGTAGGGCAGCGGGCGTTGGCAAAGACCAAGATAATAAGTTCGTGACCTTTCTTCACGGTATCGCCTTTGTCCTTGGGTTCAGCCTCGTTTTTATAACTCTCGGTATCTTCGCGTCAGCCTTGGGCGGGTTACTAGCCGATGTACGTGTCTGGTTGGCTCGCATTGGTGGTTTGGTAGTAATGGTGTTCGGCTTGCATATGATAGGCTTGCTCAAAATTCCATTTCTTGAGATGGATTCAAGAATGCAGATGCAGCAGACCCAAAATTATTCCTTCGCCTCTTCTTTCCTAATGGGTATCTTTTTCTCAGCTGGTTGGTCTCCTTGTGTTGGGCCAGTATTAGGTGCCATCTTAACCCTTGCGATGAATGGCGGTTCGATCAGTCAAGGCTTGCTGTTGTTATCATCCTATTCTCTTGGCTTAGCAATTCCTTTTCTGCTAGCGGCATTGGGCGTTGGTTGGGTATCAACCTTGCTTAAGAAATTTAGCCGAATTATGCGCATTACCGAAGTTGTTATGGGTTCCTTAATGGTGGTGGTAGGTTTGTTATTAATGACCGGCGCCTTCAACATGATCGCGATCATGTTGCCCGGTTGGTCCTTCGGCCTGTGATCCATATATGCTAAAGATCAATTTTTATTCCAGACCAGGCTGTCACTTGTGTGATGAAGCAATGGCCATGCTTCAGATTTTGAGTGCTAGTTACCCATTTGAGGTGGATGAAATAAATATTGATCAGGATGCCTTATTAGGCAAAAAATACCTAATGGAGATTCCAGTTATTAGCATTGGGTCATATACTCTCAAAGCCCCGATCGACCAAAAAAATTTAGAAATAACGATTCGTGCCGCAATTACCAATGAAGAACAATCCGCGAAGATTCGATCAACAAAAAAAACAGGTTTCTTAGACCGATTCGCCAATTGGTTCACGAAAAACTGGCTGTTATTGGTGAATTTATTTTTTATTGTCTACCTCGGACTAGCCTTCTTAGCCCCAATATTATTGCACCTCGGATTTGATACCGCCGCCAATGTGATCTACAAAGTCTATAGTTTTTTCTGCCATCAACTAGCGTTCAGATCCTTCTTTTTATTTGGCGAACAACCTTTGTACCCCCGTGAAGCGGCTCATGTTAGCGAGTTGATCTCTTTTGGGGCGGCAACTGGCTTAAATGAATTGGACCTTTTTGGCGCGAGGAATTTCCTCGGAAATGACTTGCTCGGTTACAAGGTCGCTTTATGCGAACGCGATGTAGCGATTTACACCGGTATCATTTTATTTGGTCTGATCTTCGGGCTGCTAAAGAAAAAAGTAAAATCGCTTCCTTTTTACGCATGGATACTCTTTGCCTTCTTACCCATTGCTTTCGATGGTGTGTCCCAATTGATCAGCCAACTTCCTCTAAAAGTGGTTGCGGCACTGATCCCAATGCGAGAGAGTACCCCCTTCCTCCGAACCTTTACTGGCTTTTTGTTTGGTTTAGGTACAGCTTGGATGGGTTATCCGGTCATTGATGAATCGATGGATGAGTGATAAACAATCAACGAGGTGGCGTAAACTACCTAACTTTTGAGTCTTTTCAGGATGAGATACTTCATGGGGTGTTTACTCGCCATGGGGGTGTTAGTAATACGCACGCGGCTTCTCTCAATGTTGGTGGAACGGTAGGGGATGCCCCCGAAAGTGTTCGGAGAAATAAACAGATCTTATTTGAAACCCTCAATAAACCCGCGACTTCTATGTTCGATTGTTGGCAGGTTCATGGCCCCGATTATATTTTGGCTAACTCACCCCATAACGCCTCAACCGTAACTGACCCCCGGGAGTATCGCGCGGATGGATTGATCACCAACAATTCCAACGTTACCCTTTTTATGCGGTTTGCAGATTGCACCCCCATTTTGCTATATGATCCGGTAAAAAAAGTGATCGGATTGGTTCATGCCGGTTGGCAAGGAACTGTAAAAAAGGCGGGGAGTAATATGGTGAAGGGTTTTGTGAATCTTTTCGGTTCCAACCCCGCTGATTTGTTAGCTGGGATCGGTCCTGCAATTGGACCAGATCATTATATCGTTGGCAAACAAGTGATCGATGCTGTTTCGATCGCCTTTGGCGAAAAAGCGAAAGACCTTCTTCTGCCAGCAGAAAATGATAAAAAGTTCTTTGATATGTGGGAAGCAAATCGCTATGACCTTGAAACTGCCGGGGTACGACAAATAGAAGTGTCTGGCATATGCACTGCCTGTAATACGCAGGATTGGTTCTCCCACCGGGCTGAAAAAGGCAAGACTGGCCGTTTTGGTGTACTAATGGCGCTAAAGGCATAATCGAATCGAATCTATGGAAAATCTTTCTGAAAAAATTGCGCAAAATTACAGACAAATTTCTGAACAGGTAGAAATTGCCCGGTTGAAACATCGAAATCCCTTGGATAAAGTCAAGATCGTGGTGGTCTCGAAACGCAAACCGATGGAGGTGATCCAAGCAGCCATTGCCTGCGGAATCCACGATTTCGGAGAGAATTATCCCGAGGAGGCCGCTGAGAAGATCAGTCACTTTTCTGGACAGAAATTAACTTGGCATATGATCGGTCATATCCAAAGTAGAAAAGCACCACTTGTGGCAAGTAATTTCCAGCTGGTTCACTCTATTGATACTTTTCGTATAGCCGACAAACTAAGCCAGAATTGTAAACAGTTTCATGTTGATCTACCCGTGTTATTGGAATGCAATATGAGCGGTGAAGAATCGAAATTTGGAATATCTGCTTATCAACGGGAGAGTTGGGAGCAGGTTGTTGCGCAGGTGGCAGAGATCGCAACCTTGAAACAGATCAAGCTTGTTGGCTTGATGACCATGCCACCCTGGAGTGAAGATCCTGAAGCTTCTCGGCCTTACTTTGCTCTGTTACGAGAACTAAAGGATCATCTCAATCTTCAGTTGCCCGGACTGAATTTGAGTGAATTATCGATGGGTACATCAACCGATTACCTAGCTGGAGTAAAAGAAGGCGCAACATTGTTGAGAATAGGAACTGCCATTTTGGGCAGCCGAGTTTATTAAATTGGAGTTGGAATGAATTTTTTGATCAGTTTTATCGCGATACTTTCGCAGGTTTTGTCTTTTGCCGTTTTAGCGCATGTTATTCTTAGTTATTTTCTCGATCCTTACCATCCAATCCGCCAGGCGATCGATCGAGTTGTTTCCCCGATGCTGAACCCACTCAGGCGAATCATCCCTAATGTGGGTATGTTTGATTTTAGCCCGATGATTTTGTTACTTATCATCCAATTTGGCTCAGATTTTATAATCAGCATTTTGCGGTAGGAGCTTAGTTTCGTATCGAATAGATCTTTTGGTACAAATAATATGTTTCGTAAATGCTCTTGATATAATCGCGCGGCTCTCCATAACGGATCACTTCCACTTCAACGTCTTGGTCTCCGTTCGATAGCGATTGCCAAATCGAGGCATTGCCTGGGCCAGCGTTGTATGCGGCCAAGACTGCGTACATATCATTATCCAAATAATTGTTGTTTGAGTTGAGGTAGTAGGTTCCAAGGGAAATGCTAATGTTTGGTTGATAAAGCTGATCAACCGTGAAACCATC
>CAIRYE010000019.1 GCA_903882765.1 uncultured Anaerolineae bacterium | reverse complement strand
TAGGGGAATCAGAATTATGGTACGCCGCTGGAAAGAAAGGGGAACCGGCCGGAACATTGGCAAGAGCGGTAAAACGCAGGTTGGCAAACCCATCTTTTCCGATCTTCGAGTTATCTATGATCATTTTGGCGGTAGAGCGGGCGTAACGCAGGCTAATTCCATCCTGCTTATTGGCGATCACTCCAGAAAAAAAAATGTTCTTGGAAACGGAAAGCGCGTCGGTGATCAATTCATACGATTCAGGAACGTCATACATCGCTGGGCCCAATGCCGCGTAATCGATGCCGTGGGTGGCTAACATACCGTCCAGCTTTTGGGCAAAGCGAGGCAACAAACCGATCAGGTCCGTTCCTAATATGGATGGAAAGGGGGTGCTGGCAATTCGGGTTGTTTGAACCTCGAAGCCGGCTTTTTCGAATTCATTTTTCGCGGTGAAAAGAAATAATCCCGCTTCCTGCAATTTCTCTTCTTTAATTGGCCAGCCAACATTATAAAAATAAGTAATTGATCGAATCTTCATTAGGAAACGCTCCTTTGCCTCAGAACCTCAAAAAGAATTACCGATCCCGCTACGCCGGCATTCAATGATTCTATTTTACCGTTCATTGGAATATTCAACTTGTGGTTAGCCAAATTCATTGCCTGAGTTCCCGCGCCGTCTGCTTCTCCGCCAATGATGATCGCCATTGGTTGACGAAAGTTCGCCTGCCAATAAACCAATTCGCCATCGGCAGCCGCTAAAAAGACCACGAAACCATTTAATTTTTGCGCGATCTCTTCCCATGTCATGGAAGTGATCTTAAGCTTAAAATGAGCACCCATACCGCTTCGTAGAACCTTTGGCCCAAACGGATCGGTAGTTTCGGGAGGAATGATGACCTGTTGTACGCCAGCCGCTACCGCGCTTCGAAGTAGAGTACCCAAGTTGCCCGGATCTCGGATCTGATCTGGGATGAGGATCAGGTTGTCTTTCAAATCGATCTCAGGTTTGGCTGGTAGTAAATGAACCACTGCCAACAGTCCTTGGCTTGTTTCGGTTTCACTGATCGTTCGGAAAACAGAACCATTCACTTCTTCCGCATCGATCCCTTCAGCGATAATCCGTCCGATCACTTTTTGGGCTTTGTTGGAAGCCTCGGAGCTATATAGCACAAAATCGATCTGAAAATTCGAGTCAAGTGCTTCTTCGACCAGCCGTACTCCCTCAATAAAAAACAGGCCAGCTTCTTTACGTTCTTTCGCGCGGTTCGCCAGAGAACGGATCAATTTTAATTTTGGATTGTGTGCCGAAGTGATCATCAATATTTTCCTGTTTAGGCGCTAAACCGCTCTAAATATAAATTCACATCGTGATCAGCGCCTTGCATTCTTAGTGACCGTTCAAAATGCATTCCTAATTGGGTAAGGACTTTAATCGAGCGGTGATTTTCAGGATTGACGATCCCACAAAGGCTATCCACTTTTAGTTGAAGTCTGGCGTACTCTTTGCAGGCAAAAGCAGCCTCAAAGGCATAACCTTGCGCCCGAAAAGCGGGTAAAAAAGCGTAGCCAATATCGATGGCTGGCAATGTTTCCCTGCGAATGAGGCCGCACATCCCGATTGGCATACCTGTCTGCGATAGAGAAACTTTCCAAAGGCCAAAACCGTTTTCGGTGTAGCTTTTCATTGGTCCGGAAGTAATGTACTCCTCCGCGTCGGCAATGCTTCTTACCTTTTTATCGCCAATGAAACGAATAAAGTCGGGATCATTTATCAACTCAAGAATGAAACCCGCGTCGGTTAATTCAAATTCGGAAAGTGTAAGCCTTTGGCTAGAAAAGGTCATTTTGGTTTATTGCTTTCGGCAAGGGAATTCTTAAGTTCTACCGCTGCATCCAACGGGGTTGGGTCTATCCCATAAGCAATGGCGAGATAATAAGCCATGTAATCACCAAAATGGATGGCTGTCCACATATGTTCCAAGGGTGAGGATCCTTTGGCGACAAAAACATCCGTGTTCAGACCTTCCACCATGAATAGCCGACGGGTAATTTCATTTCGGAGCATGTTCCGCGGGTGATCAAAACTCGAGGTTAGAAACATCGAAAAGGTTCTTGGTGATAAAAGCTCTTCGCTTGGATTAAGAATGCCAGAGAGAGTATTGTGATCCGCCTCAGGCAGCGCCTCGAAATTTGCCGGCGCTTTTGCCATTTCATTGATCTGGGCTTTCCAACGCGCCGCGACAACAGATAACAAGCCCGCGCCAAAAATAGTGACCCATCGTCCAACCAATTGCCCGGCATAGCGTTTTGCTGGGTTATTCGGAGCCGGAACCTCCGGAAGATAAGCTTGTTGGGCTGCCTTCATTTCAACAACGGTGTTTTGCAGAAGAATCGCTTGGTCCTCGATCAAACCAAGCCTTGTAAACAAAGCGAGTAAAAACCCGAACGAAAAACCAATTGCCGCTCTCGGTTGTCCGCGGTGGTCAAAAGTCCAGGCGGGCAGGGTATGGGTATTCGCCATTTCAAGCAATTTACCACCCGTTGCCACCACCATGCAAACGCAACCAGCCGAAATGGCAGCTTTCAAGGAATCAATGGTTTCTTCAGTATTTCCTGAATGTGATGTGGCGATAAAAAGCGTGTCTGACCCTTTCGCGAAAGCGGGCAAACCATAATCTCGATGAAGCACAACCGGTACCGCGCAATTTGAAAGAGAATAGCTGCGCAATAGATCAGCGCTCAATGCCGATCCCCCCATCCCGCTGATCACAACTCGGCTAATTTTGTCAATTTTGGGCATCGGATTCGATAGACCCAAGGTCCACCCAGCCAGCAGTTGGTTCGGCAGATCGTTGATGTCTTGGATCATATTTTGCGAATCGATCGAGCGAATGACAGATAGATCGTCTAAATTCATTGGTCGTTCCTTATTTTTGGTTTTGTTTTATTTCTATAGCCATTTGATACAGAACCCGGCGCTCATAACCTGTGCTTTTCGCTAATTCACTAGCAACTTCTTTGATCGGTTCACCTAACTCTAAAGCTGCTTGAATGAGGTTCATGATCTTCTCTTCAGATAATTTTTCTTGCGCCAAGGTCGATCGACCCTCCAGTACAAGGACGATCTCGCCTTTTGGTTCTTTCCCAACTTTTTGGATCACTTCAGAGAGAGTCCCTCTGATAACTTCCTCAAACTTCTTGGTTATCTCCCGAGAAACAACCACCCTTCTATCTCCAAAAAAGTCATACATATCCTTTAAGCTGGAAACAAGGCGATTTGGGCTTTCGAGAAAGATGATCGTGTAAGGATGGTCTTTTATTTTCGTGAAGATCTCGTTCCGTTCCCCTGTTTTTCTCGGTAAATACCCAAGGAATAAGAAAGAATCCGTTGGTAAACCAGAGGTGGATAATGCCGCGATGGTGGAGGATGGGCCAGGAATGGGGCTAACGGTAAAACCACACTCGATGACATACTTGATCAACTCGTACCCCGGGTCATTGATCGTTGGCGTGCCAGCGTCGGAAACCAATGCTACATCGCCCAATTCCAAGGCGTTTTTGATCACATCAAGTTTTTGCAGCTTACTATGCTCAAAGTAACTGGTTAATGGCGTGTGAATATCAAAATGGGTCAGTAACTGGCGAGTGTGCCGGGTGTCTTCAGCGGCGATCAGCGATACCTCTTTGAGAATACGCAGCGCACGCAAGGTAATATCTTCAAGATTGCCAATTGGGGTTGCGACGATATAAAGGATGCCCATAGTTTGATTTTATCGTATTCTGAACGGCTTGCTAAACTCGCTAAGCACGATCCCTAGGATTGCTCAGACTTAAATTGTGTTTCATAGAGCTGCGCGTAAAGACCATTCATAGCGATCAATTCTTGGTGAGTGCCACGCTCAACGATCTCACCGCGGTTCATCACCAGGATCTCATCGGCCGCCAAAATTGTAC
>CAIRYE010000018.1 GCA_903882765.1 uncultured Anaerolineae bacterium | reverse complement strand
TGGCGAAAACGGTATGGATTATATGTATGCCAATTGCTCTACCACCGCACAGCGTGGCGCGCTCGATTGGCACCCCCGCTTCCGCGATGCCGTTCAGCCAGTATTTGAAGCCCTATACGAGTCGGTCATCACCGGTAACGAAGCCCGCATTACCCTTGAAGCTAACGGAAAAGCCGATTACCGAGCCAAACTTGAAGAAGAACTCAATGCCTTTAAAAATTCTGAAATGTGGAAAGCCGGCGCCGCTGTTCGCTCTTTGCGCCCTGAAAACTGGATGAAGTAATCGGCAATTCCGAACCTGGTAATAGAAGGAAACGGATAATGAATAATTATGTAAAGATCTTTGATACTACCCTGCGAGATGGAGAACAATCACCGGGCGCTACGATGACCTCGGCTGAAAAGCTCGAGGTAGCTCGAGCGCTCACCAGGCTTGGGGTAGATGTTATCGAAGCTGGTTTTCCTGCCGCCTCGCCCGATGACCTAGAAGCTGTGCGTAGGATCGCCGAAGAAGTTGGAAATCCATCAAAAAGCGAACCCGGACTAAAAGTTCCTGTTATCTGTGGTTTAGCCCGTGCGTCGGTCAATGATATCGATAAAGCCTACGAAGCCATCCAAAATGCTCAGTACCCTCGCATTCATACTTTTATTGCAACTTCTGAGATCCATATGAAGTACAAACTAAAGATGGATCGCGCCCAGGTTTTAGAAAAGGTAGCCACGATGGTTGCCTATGCCAAATCGAAGTGTGATGATATCGAATTTTCTCCTGAAGACGCGGGCCGTTCTGAACCTGAGTTTCTTTATGAAGTTTTGGAAGTCGCGATCAAAGCCGGTGCAACCACACTGAATATTCCTGATACCGTTGGTTATACAATGCCCGATGAGTACGGCGCGTTAATTTCTGGGATCATAAAAAATGTAAAGGGTCTAGAAAACATAACCATATCTGTGCACACGCATGATGACTTAGGCATGGCAACCGCCAATGCTTTAGCGGGTATCCATGCCGGCGCCCGCCAAGCAGAAGTAACGGTAAATGGAATTGGCGAACGAGCCGGTAATACCTCCCTCGAAGAAGTTGTTATGGCTCTTAAGACCCGTCATTCGGTCTATAAGCTTGAAACTGGTATCGAAACTACCCAGATCAATCGCATCAGCCGTTTAGTAAGTAACTACACCGGCATGGTTGTTCAACCGAATAAAGCCATCGTTGGCGCAAACGCGTTTGCCCACGAAGCCGGCATTCACCAAGATGGAATGCTCAAGAACAACGAGACCTACGAGATCATGAAGCCAGAAGATGTTGGCGTAAACAAATCTCGCTTAATTCTTGGCAAGCACTCCGGCCGTCATGCCCTCAAAATTCGATTGGTCGAAATGGGCCATATGCTTAGTGATACTGATCTAGAGAAGGCTTTCAACCGTTTCAAGGAATTGGCCGATCGTAAAAAAGTGATCACCGAAGCTGATCTTGAAGCGATCGTTGCCGATGAATTTTATCGCCCTCGCGAGATCTATCGATTAGACGGTTTGCAGGTTTCTTGCGGAACGATGGGCTTGCCTACAGCCACTATTCGCTTACGCGGGGTGGATGGCAAGATTCACACCACAGCTTGCGTTGGAGCCGGCCCGATCGATGCCACCTATAAGGCGATCGACGAGATCGTAAAAATGTCTCCAGAGCTGCTTGAGTTCAACATTCATGCCATCACTGAGGGAATCGACGCTCTAGGCGAGGTTACTGTCCGCGTTCAGGCAAAAGGTGGCCAAAACACCATCAATGCCCAAATGGAGACGGAACACAATCGCGTATATGGTGGTCATGGCGCGGATGGTGACATCATTGTCGCCAGCGCCAAAGCCTACCTTGCGGCTATCAATAAGTTACTGGTCGCGAAATTAGAATCTCAAAACGGCAAGGGTCTCGAGAGCGAGATCACCTTAGCTGGGTAAATTACCAACGAAACGGAAAGAATAATGGGAAAAACCTTATTTGAAAAAATCTGGGACAACCACGTAGTTGCCCAGCAAGAAGAATCGCCCGCCGTTCTGTACATCGACCTGCACCTCATCCATGAGGTAACCTCACCCCAGGCCTTTACCGGATTGCGCGAGCGCAACTTAAAAGTTCGACGACCGGAAAGAACGGTCGCCACAATGGACCATTCCATCCCAACGCACGATCCCTCTTTGCCTATCACCGATCTTCAAGCGGCTGCGCAGATCAAGCAGATCGAAAAGAATGTTGAGGAATTTGGGATCCGCCTATATGGTATGAATAGCACCAATCGCGGTATCGTTCACGTAATCGGACCAGAATTGGGTTTCACCCAACCTGGGATGACCATTGTATGTGGCGACAGCCACACAGCCACCCACGGCGCTTTTGGCGCTTTGGCCTTTGGTATTGGTACATCTGAAGTGGAGCACGTTTTAGCGACACAGTGTTTGCTGCAACGCAAGCCAAAAACCTACGAAGTACGCATCGATGGTACCCTCAAAAAAGGTGTTACCGCAAAAGATATCATCCTTGCCCTCATCGCCAAGATCGGCGTTGGCGGCGGTACCGAACACGTTTTCGAATACACCGGCTCAGCCATCAAACGGCTTTCTATGGAAGAGCGCATGACCGTATGCAATATGTCCATTGAAGGCGGAGCGCGCGCTGGTCTCATCGCCCCTGACGAAGTTACCTTTGAATACTTAAAAGGCAGAGAATACGCCCCTAAAGGCGCCGAGTGGGATAAGGCTGTTGAAAAATGGAAACGGTTACCTTCCGATGCGGATGCCAAATATGACAAGTTCATTGCCATCGATGCTGGCAGTATTGAACCGATGATCACCTACGGAACAAATCCAGGTATGGGTGTTGGAATCACCGAAAATGTTCCCAGCCCGGACCAATTCTCAGGCGCTGAGCAGGCAAACCAAAAGGCCGCATTACAAAAATCTCTTGCCTATATGGGCTTGCAAGCCGGCGAAAAATTATTAGGTAAAAAAGTAGATGTAGTCTTTATTGGCTCTTGCACAAATTCCCGAATTTCGGACCTGCGTCAAGCCGCTAGCCTCATAAAAGGTAAAAAAGTAGCGGCGGGTGTTAGGGTTATGGTAGTACCCGGTTCACAGCACGTTAAGACCCAGGCAGAAAAAGAAGGTCTAGATGTGATCTTTAAGGAAGCAGGCGCGGAATGGCGCGAGGCAGGCTGCTCGATGTGCATAGCGATGAATGGCGACCAACTCACCCCCGGGCAGTACGCGGTGAGCACAAGCAACCGTAATTTTGAGGGCCGGCAAGGCAAGGGCGGGCGTACCTTCTTAGCGAGTCCTCTTACCGCAGCCGCAAGCGCTATCAATGGTGTGATCTCAGACGCAAGGGAGATGATGTAATGGCTAAATTCACCACACTCGCCGCCAGGGTAATGCCCTTGCCAGTAAATGATATCGATACAGACCAGATCATTCCTGCCCGATTTCTAAAAGCAACCGACAAAATCGGTATGGGCAATAACTTGTTTGCCGATTGGCGCTATAACGAAGATGATTCCCCCAAAAAAGAATTTGTCCTCAATCAGGATACCTTCAAAGGCGCTGAGATCCTTCTCGCTGGCGAAAACTTTGGTTGTGGCTCTTCCCGTGAGCACGCACCTTGGGCGCTTACCGGATTTGGTTTTCGGGCTGTAATCAGCACCTCCTTTGCCGATATTTTCCGTAATAACTCCTTGAAAAATGGTTTATTGCCCATCATTCTGCCGGTGGATGTTCATGCCGCCTTGATGGATAAAATTGCTAAAGATCCTGCGGTCATTGTTAAAGTAGACCTTGCAAGCCAAAGCGTGGATCTTGGTGACGGAAAAATCGTCAATTTTCCGATCGACCCATTCTCAAAAACCTGTTTACTAAACGGCGTCGACGAATTGGGATATATTCAGAGTTTTGAAAGCGATATCGCGGCGTTTGAAGCCCGTGGTTAAGGATGGATCTATGATAGAGATCTACGATACCACATTGCGTGATGGCACTCAGGGTGAAGGGTTCAACCTTTCGGTCACTGATAAATTACGCATTGCAAAGAAATTGGACGATCTGGGAGTTGCCTTTATTGAAGGTGGTTGGCCTGGTTCGAACCCGAAGGATGTAGAATTTTTTGAACGCGCCAAAGAGATGGAATGGAAGAACGCCCGCATCGCCGCCTTTGGATCAACCTGCCGAGTAAAAGGTGGTCCGGAAGATGATGCTAACATCAAAGCTTTGATCGACGCTGAAACACCAGTTTGCACCATCTTTGGTAAAACCTGGACTTTGCATGTCTTTGAGGTGTTGCAAACAACTCTTGAAGATAATTTGCGGATCATCGAACAATCCGTTGCGTACCTAAAAGCGAAAGGCAAGTACGTGATCTACGATGCTGAACACTTCTTTGATGGTTACAAAGCCGACCGTGAGTACGCCCTAATGACCTTGCAAGCCGCCATTCGTGGCGGAGCTGAGCGGGTTGTTTTGTGCGATACCAATGGTGGCACAATGCCATGGGAAGTGGAGCAGATCATCAAGGAGATCAAACCCATTTTGAACCATCCCATCGGCATCCATACCCATAACGATGGCGATTGCGCCGTGGTCAACACATTAGTAGCGATCCGAGAAGGTGCCATTCACATTCAAGGAACGATCAACGGTGTGGGTGAGCGCTGTGGCAATGCAAACCTAATTAGTTGCATCGCGGATGTTGAACTCAAGCTAGGCAAGAAATGCTTGCCCGAGGGTAACTTGTTGCATTTGTATGAGATCTCTCATTTCGTGAACGAAGTAGCCAACATCACCCCCAATGATCACGCTCCTTATGTTGGACGTAGCGCATTTGCGCACAAGGGTGGCGTCCATGTTGCCGCTATGCGCCGCAGCGAACAAAGCTACCAGCACATTCGTCCTGAAATTGTTGGAAATAAGATGCGCGTAGTCATTTCTGATCTATCAGGCCGTGGAAACATTCTTAGTAAAGCGGAAGAAGAAGGAATCGATACTTCGAACAATGAGTTGGTGGTTGGCGTACTGAACGAAATCAAAGAGTTGGAAAATAGGGGCTTCTCGTACGAAGCCGCCGAAGCTAGCGTAACGATGATGTTA
The DNA here is from genome assembly GCA_903882765.1 of uncultured Anaerolineae bacterium. Classification (GTDB taxonomy): domain Bacteria; phylum Chloroflexota; class Anaerolineae; order Anaerolineales; family Villigracilaceae; genus UBA5195. The sequence goes on along the minus strand of CAIRYE010000018.1, from coordinate 849 downwards.
AAACGACAACAACCAAATTATGTTCCCCCATTTGAATTGATCGATTTTTCCACCACCATCCAACATCGACAAGGCAGAGGGTTGTTTGTTGAAGCGATGGTAAAAGTAAAGATCAATGGTCAGGTCTTACACACCGTTGCTGAGGGAAATGGCCCAGTAAACGCGTTGGATCTTGCCTTGCGAAAAGCTTTGCAGCCAAATTATCCTCAGATCGCGACCTTCCACCTTGCCGATTTCAAGGTCAGGATCCTCGATTCCTCGGAAGGCACCGAAGCCATCACTCGCGTTCTGATCGATACTCACAATGATTCTAAACGTTGGAGCACAGTTGGAGCTAGTGAAAACATCATTGAAGCATCTTGGCAGGCCTTGATCGATTCGATCGAGTATGGCCTTAGCGTTCTTTAGATAAGAAAAGGGAACTATGAAAGCGAAAATTACATTATTGCCTGGCGATGGAATTGGCCCTGAGATCATCTCTGAATCAGTCAGAGTATTAGAAGCCATCCAAAATAAATTCGGCCATTCTTTCACTACTTCCGAGCGATTGTTGGGCGGTTGCTCCATCGATAAATTCGGTAGCTCCCTCACCGATGAAACCCTCGCCGATTGTGTCAGCGCGGATGCCATTTTAATGGGCGCGGTCGGTGGCCCAAAATGGGATGACCCGCTTGCCAAGGATCGGCCAGAGCGCGGCTTGTTGGCGTTGCGAAAAGGATTGGGCGTTTTTGCCAACCTTCGCCCGGTAAAAGTTCATCCCGATCTATTTGATTTCTCCCCTATCAAAAAGGAGAAGCTGGTTGGCGTAGATATGCTGGTGATCCGAGAGTTAACCGGCGGTCTTTACTT
>CAIRYE010000017.1 GCA_903882765.1 uncultured Anaerolineae bacterium | reverse complement strand
TTGAGTTTTTTCCTGTAATTATTGGATATTGTCCGGTTCACTTCTTTTTATCCGAAAATAGAAGTATAATCGTGATGTTAATTTTAACGGAGGATACCTTTTTAATGAAAACCTATATTGAAATTGGATTGATCATCACATCCATCGCATTGATCTTGAGTGTGATCTTGCAGAGCAAAGGCGCAGGCCTTGGCGGTTTAACTGGAGCTGATTCAGGTGGCGTTTATTCAGTGCGTCGTGGTATTGAACGAACCCTGTTTTATGTAACCATTGGTTTGGCTGTTCTTTTCTTCATTTTAGCCATTAGCGCCATCTTCGTAAAGTAAATCTTTTTTAAAATAAAGACCAAGGCGGAATTTGGCGGATCCCTCGCCAGATGAGTTGAGGTCTTTTTTTATATGATTAAAAAACTTCGCTGGCAAATACTTATCGTGACCGTCACTATTTTGATAGTGGTTGGTCTGTTGCTCATACCGGATGCAAATCAGGTTGGATTCGCTCCGCAAGCATCCGATGGTGGCATTTATTCAGAAGCTTTAGTTGGATCATTTAGCCGGCTGAACCCATTATTAGATCAGAACAACCCTGCTGACAGAGACATAGACCGGCTGATCTTTTCAGGATTGGTGAGTTACGACTCCCGTGGTTTGCCTGTTCCTGAATTGGCGGATTCTTGGGGTGTATCTCAAGATGGTATGACCTATAATTTCTCCATCCGCTCGAACGCGGTTTGGCATGATGGCATTCCAGTTACCGCGGATGACGTCATTTTCACGGTGAGTTTACTCGGTTCTGATGGCTCTTTATACCCTACATCCGTGAAGGAAATGTGGAAAAAGATCCAAGTGAAGAAGTTGAATGAGAAGTCCATCCAATTTATTCTGCCCGAACCTTTTGCACCATTCCTTGATTATCTAACATTCGGTTTACTGCCAGTGCACATCCTTGCTGGTACGACAGTGGAAGGTTTACCCGCTGTTCCGTTCAATTTGAACCCGATCGGCACTGGACCATTCAAGTTCAGTAAATTGATCATCGAAAACGGGCAGATCGCTGGTGTTGAGTTGAAGGCTAACGCTGAACATTACATCAAAAGCCCATTCATCGAACAGGTCATCTTTAAATATTACCCAACCTCAGCCGCGGCATACGATGCCTACCAAGGTGGGCAAGTGTTGGCGATCAGCCAAGTTTCACCTGAGATCTTGGGCAAAGTTTTGGCAGACCCTTCCTTAAATTTGTACTCAGCTAGGCTGCCAGAATTAAGCCTTGTCATGTTTAATTTGAACAATCCCGAAGTTCCGTTCTTTCAGGATGTCAAGCTGAGGACAGCGTTGTACTCTGGTATCAATCGAAACTACATTGTTGAGAAAGTACTCGCGGGTCAAGCGATTGTGGCGGATAGCCCTATCTTCCCGGGGACTTGGGCGTATAACGATTCACTAAAATCTGTTCCATTTGATCCGCAAAAAGCGCTGAATACATTAAAAAATAATGGTTTTATTATTTCATCCCAACTTGAGGGAATTCGTCAGGATAAGGATGGAAATAATTTGGAGTTTACCTTGGTTTACCCAGATGACCCCCTTCACAGTGAGATCGCTGAAGCGATACAGAAAAACTGGGCAGATCTGGGGGTCAAGGCAACCATCAAACCGGTACCTTACGATGAATTGATCAACTCGCTATTGGAAAATCGAAATTACGAAGCCGCCTTGATCGATATCAACCTGATGAAGCCTCCCGATCCCGATCCCTATCCCTTCTGGCACGAATCTGAAGCGACCGGTGGTCAAAATTATTCGCAATGGGCTAGCCGACCTGCTAGTGAGTTTCTTGAGCAAGCGCGGGTAAACCCTGACTATACAGAGCGA
>CAIRYE010000016.1 GCA_903882765.1 uncultured Anaerolineae bacterium | reverse complement strand
GAACTTCCTTGGGATAGAAGTGGAGGTGAAGGCATCCTCCTTGGCAGCCGGAGCCGCCATGGAAGCTAACAACCCGGATCTGTTTTGGTTATGGGGTTGGGCCGCCGATATGAACGATCCACAGAATTTTTTGGCGGAATTGTTCCAAACCGACAAATCATACAACTGGGGAAAAACTTCAAACCCAGAGTTCGACAAGCTCGTTAAACTGGCCGATAACCCCAGTAACCCAGAATTCAGGCAGCGAAAATACATCGAAGCTGAGCGGATCCTGACCGAGATCGATTTTGCTCTGATACCGCTTTACCACACACCGTAAGGCTAGGTCGTTTCACTTCCCGGCATTCGATATTTTTACTTGTTGCTCCGGATGCCGGGAGAGGTTGTCTTTCGTTTGGGATGTTACCACCTTGGCGCGGTGGCTTTTTTGCTTGACCCGGTAAAAAAACTCCTTACAATCACTATTAATGAACACATTCCCTCCCCTTTTAAGAAACCTGAAGAATAACAAACCGTTGTTCATACTCACCGCTTGGTTGGTAAGCGCGACGGTGCTTATCTCCGCATGCTCACCGAGTTCGGCGGAATTACCAGCGGTAATTCGTTTGACACCTGAATCCGCCGCGCCGGTGACCACAGCGGCGACCAGTTTACCACCGACCCCAATGACAGCGGGCATCGTAACCGCGACCGCTGAAAACAGGACGACGCAGCCGGCTGGCAGTACCATTCCTGACCCGGCGGCATATACCTGGACGAAAGTAGCTAGTGGGCTGGATCGCCCCACGGATATTCAAAGCGCGCGAGATGGCTCTGACCGGTTGTTTGTCCTTGAACAACCGGGGCGGATCAGGATCGTGCAGGAGGGCGTACTGCTTCCCACACCTTTTTTGGATATAACGGAGCGTGTTGGCAGCGACGCTTTTGAGCGTGGACTGCTGGGGTTGGCTTTTCATCCCAGGTTCGGGCAGACCGGCTATTTTTATGTCAACTATACCGACAAGGATGGAAATACACATATTGCCCGTTTTACCAGCAGCGGCGATATGGCTGACCCCGCTAGCGAAAAATTGATCCTTTTTGTTGAGCAGCCGTTCGATAATCACAATGGCGGCGGGTTGGCGTTTGATAGCGCTGGCATGTTAGTGATCGGTTTGGGAGATGGCGGCTCGGGCGGCGATCCTGATGGGAATGGGCAATCGGTGGGAACGTTGCTTGGCAAGTTGTTGCGGGTGGATGTGGATGGCGGCGATCCGTATGGCATACCAACAGATAACCTTAGCCCAATGAGCAGCGTTCACCCGGAGATCTGGGCTTTGGGATTGCGAAACCCTTGGCGGCTTTCTTTCGACCGCGAAACAGGCGATCTGTGGATCGGTGATGTTGGGCAAAGCAAGTGGGAAGAGGTTAATTTTGTCCCTGAAGGCAAGGCGGGTGGGTTCAATTTTGGATGGAATAAAATGGAAGGGACCCATTCCTACGAGGGCGACGCGTTGGCTGAGAGTATGCCGCCAGTGGTGGAATATTCCCATACCCTTGGCTGCTCTATCACGGGTGGGCATGTTTATCGCGGCGCTGCCTTGCCGGAGTGGCAGGGGGTGTATTTGTTTGGGGATTTTTGCAGCGGCATTATTTGGGGAATAGCAACGCCTCCCTCTGATGGCTCGGTGGTTGAATTGTTCAAGACCGGTTTCCGGATCAGCACTTTTGGTATGGATGAAGCCGGGGAGATGTATTTGGCCCACTATGATGGAGATATTTACAAGCTGACTAAGAAGTAGGGAAGCTGGCCGTTTGTCGCATAAAAGTAGGCTTGCCTTTTTATTGCATAAAATTCGGGAGATTTGTAGGATTACAGTACATATTAGACAGTGAGTAAGGAAAAAGAATAGCAGCTTCAAGGCAAATCCATCATTGTTAAACCGCCTAGAATAACAAGAAGGAGCAAAAAACCTGCTCTGGATAGAATAACGCAAGAGATGAAATTTCGCCACTCCCTGGTCAAGTACGCTAAAGCGATGGGAGTGACAAACCTACAGTTGCATAAAATTAGGCTCGCCTTTTTATTGCATAAAATTAGGCTCGCCTTTTTATTGCATAAAAAGGCTTGGATTGTTATAATCAACGGGCTAATAGGGGCGTGGCTCAGACCGGTAGAGCGCACGGTTCGGGTCCGTGAGGTCGGCGGTTCAAATCCGCCCGCCCCTACACAGCAGTACGTACACCGCCTACCCGAGGCGGTGTTTTGTTTTGTGGTGTTGGGTGGGGATCGATCGGAGAATTGTTACGGGGGCTGCTATGAACCTTCCATGCATGTGGATAATAACCAAGGTAAAACGCGAAATCATTGGGCTGAAAATTTTTAACTCACTTGTTTTGGTTAGATGAGTTGTTCTTTAAAGGAAGTATCCATCTGGTCATACCTAATTTTGGCAATTTGTCTAAATATGTTGGCTTTTTTCTTGCCTGTTGTATAATATTAAAAATAGTTAAAGCAATAATTTAATACAAAGTTATTGCACAAAATTGGACAGTTTTATTATGCCTTTTTTCCAACTCTGTCCGATGGTCAATTGGCCTTTTTGATGAAAGCGTGGGCTATACATTGAATCAATTCATTCGTTTTACTCTTTTCTTCACACTTCTTTTTT
>CAIRYE010000015.1 GCA_903882765.1 uncultured Anaerolineae bacterium | reverse complement strand
CCACAAAGATCACTCCTTGGGTCTGTTGCTCTGCGGTCATCTATTTATCCTCCCAGCGATATTGGAAATATTCGATCTCACGAAAACAAGCAGCTTCAATTCTCACTCGAGCTTGCGACGAGAGCAATTTGCTGTAATGAGTCTTATCTCTGTTTTGGGAGATTTTGAGCTGGGGTAGGCTGGTTTTTGTAAATGATAACTTTGCGGCGATGTTTTTTATCTCCTCTGATAGGTTTTCGAATTGATAAACATGATCCATTACCACTTGGTCGTCGATCGTGTATGTTAGCCAGTTAGATAATTTCTTATCTTTCGCGGTAAGTATATATTCATTCAATCCGGGCATGGTCTCAGCAAAGCGATTATGCCAGTAGTAAAGCGAAATGGCTCTGTCATAGGGATTGCGTTCGAAACAAAATTTGTAATAGCTATTCCACACATCTGATCCCAAAAAACGGTAGGCATCAGCTGCAGGCAGGTTTTTGAAAATCTTGCCATGATGACTACTCTCATTTTGTTTCTTCCACAACCATAACTTAGCCTGTTCTATAGATGAAGACAATCCTGATGGAAAGTGGTAACCTGCCTTTTGAGCTTCGATTGAATCAGTTTTACCGGTGGCTGTCACTAGGTCACCATTTGAGCATTGGTCAGCAAGAAAAACCACTACACTTGTACCTGCGGTTTTTGCTGTTTTAATATAAATAAACTTGTGTTTGTGACTAATGATCATCGTTTATCGAACCTTGTGTTTCTATAAGCTAGTTTTGTTTTATCATATCTCATCGATGGTAGATGCGATGTGATTGAACTCGTCAATCGAGCGTTTTTCCCAAGGTAAGTCAATATGTACCAAGCCGTGGCGATAAATAGAATGAGTGGCTAAAATGCTTCCACTATCATAAATAGTAAATGGGGCTATATGGTCTACCTTTTGGATGGCGTGAATGTTCCCCTGGCCTTTCTTTTTGTTTACACCCACGCCAATGTAATATTGGCCAGGAGCAAGAAGAGGAGCGGGTATCTTGATCGATTTTATTTCGACGCCATGTTGACGCGCTTCAAGCAGGTTTTCGTCCATTTCAAAATCATAAGTCTCCAATACCAACTCTAACTCTGAATTAAAGATCTTGAGAACCATAAACAAATTGGTTTGGGGCCGGTTGATTTGAGTTTTGAGAAAAATTGTGAATGGTTTATCATGGGGCAAGGATTGCTGCGGTTTGCCTTCATTATCGAGATAGACCACCGATAGTATTTGGGCGTCTCTATTAGAGTTTATTGGTTCGATGGTGTGCGTTAGCGTAACCGCCGAGCGTGAGTTCATATATTGACGGGTAACGGTATCGATATCACCATAGGATACCATTTGCCCATTATCCAAGAATACTGCTTTGGAGCAGAGCGCGCGTACAGCGGCTATGTTATGGCTCACAAATAGCACAGTTCGCCCGCCGCTGATCACTTCGCCCATCTTATCCAAGCTCTTGCGTTGGAAGGCGATATCGCCGACAGCTAACACTTCATCTACAAGCATCACTTCCGGCTCAAGATGGGCAGCGACCGAAAATGCGAGCCGCATCTTCATGCCGCTGCTAAAGTGTTTTACTTGCGTATCGATAAACTGTTCTACCTCGGCAAAACTCACGATCTCGTCAAACTTCCTATCGATCTCTTTACGCTTCATTCCAAGAATAACACCGTTAAGGTACACATTCTCGCGACCAGTAAGCTCAGTATGAAACCCTGTACCAACTTCTAACAAGCTTCCAACTCTTCCTCGAATTGTAAATTCCCCTTCGGTTGGTGATGTGATGCGGGTTAGTAATTTGAGTAAAGTGCTTTTACCCGCGCCATTTGCCCCAATAATTCCAAGCGATTCCCCCTTATTAATATCGAGGGTGATATCTTTTAAGGCCCAAAAGGGTTGCATCCGCTTTTTCTTGGGTATATCGTTGCCATGACCAGTTACCGTTTTCACGGCGTTGCTAATGCCTTCCGCGATAACATCACGCAGCATTTGGTTTTTCCTAACCTTCTTTATCCTGTACATTTTCCCAAGGCGGTCAATGCGGATGGCAACATTTTTATCCATCGTCATACAATATCCGCGAAGGTTCTTTCCATATGCTGGAAGTAAATAATACCGGTAACTAATAAAAGAAAGACAACACCTATAGAAAGGTAAACAGAAAAATCTAAACTTATTTCCCTTCCCAGTAACGCCCAACGAAACCCATCTATGACTAAAGACATAGGGTTGAGGCGGTACAGCCAGAGCCAGTTTTCAGGAATAAGCCTACTAGAATAAGCTACTGGAGTAGCATATTGCCAAAATTGCATCAAAAAACCTACCATAAATTTTATATCTCGATATTTTACATTGAGAGCTGCGAGCCAAACTCCGGTGGCAAGCGCGGTAATGAGGGTATACATCAGTAAAAGCGGAATAGCCAATAAGCGCCAAGTGAAGGAGATATCCCAAAAAATCATCATCCCAATCAAAATCACAAAAGAGATGCCAAAATCCACTACCCCGCCGAGGACATCTGAAATTGGCAAAATTAGGCGCGGGAAATACGTTTTTGAAATGGTGTTGTTGGCGCCAACAACACTAGCGGATGCGCTGCTTACACCGCTGGAGAACAACTGCCAAGGAAGGATGCCGATGTAAGAAAAAATCTCATATGGGAAACCTTCAGAATCTAACTTGGCGAGCTTACCAAAGATAACGCTAAAAACAACCATCGCCATTAATGGTTGAATAATCGCCCAGATTATGCCTAACGCGGTTTGTTTGTATTTTACAGAAATATCACGCCAAACCAAAAAGAACATCAACTCGCGAAATTCCCAAAGCTCGCCGAGCCTAAGCTGATACCACCCTTTTACCGGCTTTACCGTGATCTCGTAATTTGAACCACTTTCACTTTCAATCATCCATTAACCTTTGTATTTCCATGCCGATAGATCTCGTCCAATTAGGGTTGTTAGCTGGTTTACTTCGTTCTCAAAAAGTTCAT
>CAIRYE010000014.1 GCA_903882765.1 uncultured Anaerolineae bacterium | reverse complement strand
TCGGCCATCCGATGTGACGTAATCGTGTTTGTGGGGGAAGTAATCAAACAATCCCTTCGACCACCACGGATGGAATGCATCTCCATTGATAGCTATCTGAACACCAAATTCTTTAGCAAATTCGGTGGTTGTCCTTGCCATCACCGGCAGATCAGCCTTCTTTTTGTCAGGAGGGGTGACAAGAAATTCCACATTTTCGCAGGTGAGGTCCACCGTGAGAATATGCGCAATAAAGATGCGAGGGGAAGTGTGAACTTTTCGGTAGTATACGGTACAGGGGTATACCTCTTCACGCTGATTAATTGGAAGAGGTCTTCCCCAGTAATATAGGATCGTGCCTAAGAACAGTACAACCAAACCTGTTCTTATTAAGATCGTTTTCATATTTTTTCTTTTTTTATAAACTTTCCTGGTTTTCCAAAGCCATCATTTCATTGAAGGAGCGGATGGAAACTTCAAGCATTGCCAGATCTGGCTCACGGGTAGTAAGTTTTTGCAGCCATAGGTTTGGCTTGATCATTTGGCAAACGATAGGGGAACTGAGGTTGTTTGCCATCCAACGAATATATTCTAGCGAGATACCAGCCAAAACCGGTATGAGCAAAATTCGCCCAGCGATCTGGAAGCCAACGGTGAATCCATGGAGAAAGGAAAAGGCAAAAATGGAAACAACCGCGAGGGTTAGCAAAAAGGATGTTCCACAACGGGGATGTTCGAGCGGAAATTGAGCTACTTTTTCAGGGGTTAGCTCGCTGCCGGCTTCATAGGCGTTGATAGTTTTGTGTTCAGCGCCATGGTATTGAAATACCCGCTTAATATCTGGCATCAAACCAATCAAGGACATATAGCCCATGATCAGCAACAGCCGAAAGACACCTTCAGAAAGATTGATCACAAGGGGATCTTTAATAACTAATTGAACCAGTTTGCCGACACCATAAGGAACCAGAAAAAACAATCCAATACCGAACAATAGAGAAAAGCCTAAGGTTAGATATAACATCGGCCCTTCTAATTTTTCATCCTCCCCAGTCTGAACATTGGCCGAAATGGTTAAGGCCGTCATTCCTAAACCAAGGGCATCCCATAGCAAGATGCTTCCACGCAAGAAAGGGATCTTTGTGAGTGGGGATTGATAAACTTTGGTCAGTTTTTCGGTGTGCACAACAATATCGCCACTGGGGCTGCGCATGGCAATTGCCATTGCTTTTCGGCCACGCATAAGTACGCCTTCAATTACGGCCTGACCGCCGTAAGTCATAATTCTATCTTCCATATTATTTCACCTAAGATTCTTAGAAATTATTAAAAAAGTGGATAAGGGCTTCTATGCCTTTATACCAGGTTGGTAAGTGTAACCGTTCGTTAGGGGCATGTAGGTTATCATCCGGAAGGCCAAACCCTGTTAGAACAGAGCCTATGCCCAACATTTTTTGCATATATCCAACGATCGGAATAGACCCACCTTCACGTGGGAACACCGGTTCTTTACCCCACATCGAAACCAAAGCGTCCGACATTTCTTTGAGACCTGGCTGCCCTTCGCGTACAACCGAAGCGGGTGAACCAGATAGTTTTCTCAATTCCCAACGAATAGTGTTGGGGGCTTTTTCGGTCAAGAATTGCAACATTTGTTGGTGAACAACATCAGGATCCTGATCGGGAACGAGACGGCAAGAAATTTTAGCCATTGCCCATGCTGGCAAAACCGTTTTTTGTCCTTCACCAGTAAACCCGGAAACCAATCCATTGATCTCAAGTGTCGGTCTTGCGCCTAATCGTTCAGCGGGAATAAATTCTTTCTCTCCCCACAGGTGCTCTACACCGCTCACTTTTTTGAAAAAGACCTCATCGTGGGGTAGCTGCGCGAATTCTCTGCGCTCTGCCGCAGTCATTTGGTAAACAGAATCGTAAAAGCCGGGAAGTGTTACCTTACCATCCGCGTCATGCATCTGAGAGATCAATTCAGCGATCGCTTGGGCTGGATTATGAATAATTCCGCCCGCCATACCTGAATGCATATCCGCGCTGGGTCCAAATACCTTAAGCTCAAAATAAACCAACCCACGTAATCCTTTTGTCAAAGTGGGTGTATTTTTATCCAACATTCCCGCGTCCGGGTTGAGGCAGAAATCCGCCTTCAACATGGCGGTATTGTCCCCGATCCATTTTTGCATAGAAGGTGAGCCAATTTCTTCTTCCCCTTCATAGAGGAATTTTAGATTGACTGGGAAACTACCCGATTGCATGATGGAGTGAATGGCATGAACCGAAGCCATTACCTGCCCTTTCATATCAGATGTACCCCTACCCATCAGGTAATCACCATTGACCATCGGCTCAAATGGTTGAGAATCCCAAAGTTCAATGGGATCGACCGGTTGCACGTCATAATGCCCGTACATCAACACCACTGGTTTTCCTGGGGCATGCAGCCAATCGCCGTAAACCACCGGGTGTCCATCGGTCGGCATAATTTTCACGTTCTCGATCCCAATTTCAGTTAACTTGTTGGATAACCACTTTGCGGCAACCCACATATCTTCTTTGTTTTCCGCGTTGGTAGAAATGGATGGGATGGCGACAAATTCTTTAAGTGAGTTGAGAAACGTTGTTTTTTGATTTCTCGCAAATTCTATTGCGTTTAATTTCGGGTCGATAGCCATTTATTTATCTCCATTATCTATCATTCAATTTTCCAAATAAAAACCAAAAGTCTTGCTTATCAAACACATCCTGCAATTCCGGATTCCATAAAAAAATATCATCCGTAAAAAATTTCTTTAAGCCAGTATCAACCAGATCGAGATCAGGCAGGGTTTGATCCATTTCCTTGGTGAGTAATTGTAGTATTACCCGATTTCTGACTTCATTTTTGTATTGAGCGATGGAAGGCCGTTGCTCCCCTTCGATCGACGCAAGGTAACTGGACCATAATTTTAACCGACCTAAAAACTCTCGTTCAACCTTTCGGTTCCATTTCGTTAGCCATGTCTGCCTTGTGAGACCTATTGCCCGAGTAAATTGTTCTTCCTCGATGGAATTGGAAATAGCATGGACCTTGTTTTCAAGTAGAAAATTCCCGATCGTGAGGGGTAATGGACTTCCACCCATCGGCCAATAGAGCACTTCTGATAGTAGATACGCTTTTATTTGCGGAAGGCAATCCAACAAATATTGTGTTCGCTGAGGGGGTTTCATTCCTACCCGATCTATTGTGGTTGGTTTAGCGAACGCCGAGTTACTAGATACCAATCTGATATGGTTAGAAAGCGATCACTGGTATCAAAAAGCGGTGGAATCTGGGCGTTTTGTAAGGCGGAACTAATGCCAAATGTAAAGACTGGGTAATACAAAGGAATTGCCGGAACTTCTTTGGCAAAAATGACCTGGAAATTTTTATACAAACGGGTTCGCTCTGTATAGTCAGGGTTTACCCGCGCTTGCTCAAGAAACTCACTAGCAGGTCGGCTAGCCCATTGCGAATAATTTTGACCACCGGTCGCTTCAGATTCGTGCCAGAAGGGATAGGGATCGGGATCGGGAGTCTTCATCAGGTTGATATCGATCAAGGCGGCTTCGTAATTTCGATTTTCCAATAGCGAGTTGATCAATTCATCGTAAGGCACCGGTTTG
>CAIRYE010000013.1 GCA_903882765.1 uncultured Anaerolineae bacterium | reverse complement strand
GGCTTATTCCAAGCTCTCTTGGCTCGAAAAATGGGTGTGAAAAAGATAATATTGACCGGTATGATCCCAGACAGGTTGATAAAGGCACGCTCATTAGCAGATGTTGTAATCGATGCAAGTAAACAGGATGTCTCTCAGGAGATTTGGAAAGCCGCACCCAGTGGCGCTGACAAGATGATTGTTGCGGTTGGGGACGTTCGTGTTGTCGAGTCTTCTATGCAATATGCGGCAAAGGGTGGAATTGTAAATATCTACGCTGGTATGCCCAAAGGTCAAATGATAAGCATAGACCCGAACCAGATCCATTACAACGAGGTTGATCTGGTTGGTACATTTGGGTTTGCTCCACATCACTTTCTTCAAGCCGTGAGTTTGCTCGGGGCTTTACGTGACGAATTGGAAAATATCATTAGCGGTAGCGTTACGATGGAAAACATCAGCACCGCATTGACAAATATGGCAGAATACCGAGGAATTAAGTACTTGGTGGAATTTCCTGCCTAAATTAAGGAGGTGGTCGCAAACAAGGTTTTGATACGGTAATTGAACAACGGTTTGAAAGAAATATATTTGTAACAAACAACCAATGTCTACCAAAGGAGACAAACATGCAAGCATTTCTTACTTCCCTGTTAGGTTTTTTCGGCACTCTCGCCTCATCCATCACTTTCGGTGGAATGTTCATCTTGGGAATCATTCTTAGCATCCCCATGACCATCATCTTTATAGGTGAGATTTTCAATTATCAGTTCGTCCTTCGCGCACCATTTTTCGTTAAAGTGGAACGCCGCTGGAACGTCAAAGCGGTTGCAGTGGTAGCGATGACAGCGGCTCTTTCAGTCATTCTACAGGTTGTTGGCGCTGTTATCGTAATCGTGCCTGGCACCATTACCTTCCGCGCTGATGCTCTTATCCGGTTCCCGTTCGGCGCAATCTTCGGAATGCCCGCGGTTTGGGGTGTAATGATCTCCAATATTATCGGTGATGCTTTAGCCGGCTCACTCGGACCAGGCTCAATCGCTGGGTTCGTAATTTCCTGGTGGATGGCTTACCTGTTCTACCGCTTCTACAAATCCTCTGAAGAATATTCTATGCTAAATGGAAATTCATGGGGCAAGTACTATCTCACCACCATTCTCTGGTGCTTCCTTGGTGCTTTCTACCTTTGTACGAATTTCCAACTTCTAAACCTCCTGCCAACTGAGGTTGTTTGGACTGCGGTATTCCCAGCGGTGATCGTTACCACTTTCATCGGCGGTTTATTAGGCCCAGTTGTTGCCCGCGTAATCGGACCAGCAGCCAAACGCTATGGCCTCTCCCGTGATGAAATGCAATACGAGAAGGAATAACCTCCTTCAAGGCTAATACAGCTTCAATGGGGAGGGCTACTTGGTCCTCCCCCCTTTTTTTTGAACAACCGAGGAATTATGGATTCAATTGTAGATATCCAGGGTTTGAGTTACGCTTATAGAGGTTTTGAAGACAAACAAGTTTTACAAAATGTTTCGCTTCAAATCCAATCCGGTGAATTTATTGCTGTTGCAGGACGCACTGGGTCTGGAAAAAGCACCCTTTGTTACACCCTTAACAGCTTAGTACCACATAGTTTTGGCGGTAAGATGGAGGGAACTGTATCGGTTTGTGGGCTCAACACGCGTGATACAACCCCCGCATTTCTTGCACCAAAAGTAGGCATCGTCCTCCAAAGTGCTGAATCTCAATTAGTTGGATTAACCGTCCGCGAAGATGTAGAATTCGGGCTTGAGAATATTATGTTACCCCGGGAACAAATTCAAGAACGCGTTGATTGGGCTCTTGGCGTAGTCAAACTTAGTAACCTACAAGATTCCTCTCCATGGAGCCTTTCAGGTGGACAAAAACAACGGTTGGCTATCGCTTCCGCGTTGGCATTTCGCCCCCAATTGTTGGTGTTAGATAACCCAACCGCCGAATTAGATCCCATTGGGAAACAAGATGTGTTGGAAACCATTTCCTTTTTAAATAAAGAGCATGGCATTACAATTTTTATTGTCGATCAAGAGTTGCATGAAGTACTACCTTATGCACATCGGTTATTAATTTTGGATGATGGAAAAGTTCTTTTACTTGATACACCGGCGAAGGTGCTCGATCAAGCAGAACTGGTTCGTGGCGCCGGAGTAAAACTGCCAGATGTGACCGAGATCAGTTACCAATTACGAAAACGAAAAAAATGGGATGGTCAACTTCCAATTAGCATCGCGAATTCCACCCAACTATTTGGGAAAATGATCCAATCTCTTGACCGTTCAATGATCAGCCAATCACCAGATTTACCTAGTGATAATTCGTCCACTCAAAAACCCCTAATAGAACTAACTAATGTGTCATTTGGATATCCTCAAGGAAAAACTGTCCTTCAGGGGATCAATTTAACCATCAATAGCGGTGATTTCCTGGCAATTATGGGACAAAATGGCGCTGGTAAAACTACTCTTGCCAAGCATCTCAATGGTTTGTTAAAACCAACTCAAGGGCATGTTTTTGTGGAAGGGCTAGATACAAAGAAAGAATCAGTTGCTCACTTATCTACCCGGGTTGGATATGTGTTCCAAAACCCTGACCATCAGATCTTCTCAAAAACAGTTGGGGAAGAATTGTCATTTGGGCCAAAAAACTTAGGCTGGTCAGAAGATCGAATTGAACAAGCCGTTCAACGAGCCCTGATCGATATCGGCATGGTAGATCGTCGTGAATCTGAACCATATTTTATGGGTTTAGCGGAACGAAAATTGATCGCAATTGCTTCAGTGTTAATCATGGAGCCTCATGTTCTCGTACTTGATGAACCCGCTACTGGAGCGGATTACAACGTTGCCCTCCGCATCATGCGTTACATATCTGATCTTCATAAACGCGGGCTTACCGTCATCATTATCACGCATGATGTATCTTTAGCCGCAAATTATGCCAGCCGGGTTATTGCCATGCGTGACGGATCGATCTTACTCGCCGGTACTCCTGAAAGTATCTTTCAGCAAAAAGAACTCCTAAATGAATGTAAGATTTCTTTGCCTGAAGTAGCTGAGCTCAGCAATGCCCTTGCTGATTATGGTCTTGAAAAAAAAGTTATACGTGTACAGGATATGGTTTCACTTTTTGAAGGAGTCCAATAATATGTCGTCCATTCGAACTTCTTTTTATGAAGGCAATTCATCTTTTCTTTTCAGAGTCGATCCACGAGTTAAGTTAGTGTATATCCTGTGGATATTTGTAATGATCATGATCTTCACTGACCCTGTTTATCAGTCTTTTACAATGTTTACCTTATTGATTGCCACATTTGCGGGTGGGTTATCCCTTTTCAAGGTTGCCAGTGCAGGCAAACTTGGTATCTATGTTGGGCTTACAAGTTGGGTGCTGTGGACTATCTTCCTGCGAGCTGAAGGCAGCCCTTTGTTTCATATTATGGGTTGGGCCGTAACAGATTTTGGAGTACTCAAAGGATTGTCGGTAGCCTTGAGAATTACCTCAGTTCTGTTTGCTTTCCTCATTGTTGCTATGACCACCCCCACTCGAGATATTATCACTGGGTTATATGGATTGCGTGTTTCAATTGTTTTTTCAATGGTGATCGGTATTATTTTGAGGCTTATCCCGCAATTTCAATCTGAACATACAACCATTATGGAAGCTCAAAGATCCCGAGCCACGGAATTTGACAAAGGCAGTCTAATGAACCGCTTCCGAAAACATACTTCCTATATTATTCCATTAACGCTGCGTGCTCTAAAGATCGTGAGTGACTTGAGTATTGCGATGGAATCCCGAGCGTATGATCCTTATACCCCACGAACATTTGTTAGAGAGTTAAAGATGCGTCGCGCGGATCAGATCATACTGATTGGCATGATTGTTCTTCTCGTCTCCAGCATAATTCTTAGAATTTACGGTTTTGGTGAATTGAAGATAGGATTGCTCGGAAGTGGTCAGTGAGCCGATCGAAAGGTGATATCGACGCGATTGTGATCGGCGCGGCAGCTATGGATATGCTTGCCTGGGTCGATCAATTACCGTCAAAAGATGGAATTGAACTTGCCCGCCAAATTGAAATGAGACCTGGCGGGTCTGGTGCAAATGTAGCTGTGGCTGCTTCACGGTTGGGAGCTAAAGTTGGCTTTATCGCAAGAATTAGTTCTGATCAGCATGGAAAAACCCTTCTAAAAGAATTCAAACGTGAGAAAGTAGATACTTCCGCTTGCCTCATCAGAAATGATCTGCCAACAGCTATCTGTTTTATCGCCATCGATTCTAATGGTGATAGAAGTATGGTGGCTTTAGGTGGTGCGGGGCCTGTGGATGCTTTTGGAGAATTGGATCGTGAATACCTAGGGAAGGCACATCTACTTTATGTTACAGATGTTGAACCCGAAATAGTTAAATTTACGGCGAATAAATTTCAAAACAAGAATAACTTTTTGATCTATAGCCCTGGAGGTATCATAGCCTCTAAAGGATTAGGCGGATTAACTGAGGTTCTGCCACAGATTGATGTGCTTTTACTCAGTCAGAATGAAGCCCATAAACTACTCCCTACTTTGAGCCCGCAAATCGCTGCCGAAAAACTTCACAGTCTCGGGGCAGAGAATGTTGTGATCACGCTTGGTTCACATGGGGTACTGTTGTGCAATACCCAAGGAATGACATCTATTCCTTCCTTTCCGGTTGATCGCGTTGTCGATACTACTGGTGCTGGTGATGCATTGGCAGGTGGTATGATCGCTGGGTTGTTAAAAGGGAACTCACTAAGCGCTTCAATACTCGCCGGCTGCGCTGCCGCGGCAATAAAAATTGCACAGCCTGGCGCTCGGATGGGTTTGCCAAACCAAAAACAATTAAATAATTATTTGTCCGCCCACATTTTGGAGTAACTTTCTATGAGCTTTTTTGGTGATCATGTTTTGGGCTGCATTGTGGGGTTGTCAAGCGGAGACGCCTTTGGAATGCCGACAGAATTTCTAACCCCCACACAGATAAAACAGCACTATGGGTGGGTTGATCAATTTGTCGCTCCACACAGCGAACATTTCCACAAGGGCATGCCAGCGGGAAGAATTACCGACGATACCGGCCAAGCATTGGCAATCCTTAAAGGGGTGTTGAAGAATCATGGTTTATTGAACCCTAGGATCGTTGCGGATGCTTTGATCGAATGGAAAAATGAATTAGGGTTGGAATTTGAACAGGTTGTTGGCCCGAGCACTCGTAAGGCGTTGATAGAATTGGAATTAGGGAGTGATCCTATCCTAACAGGACGGGATGGAAGAACCAATGGGGCAGCAATGCGTGCCCAAATTGGAGGGCTATTGCATCCAGGCGACGAGTCTAAAGCAGCTGAAGCGGCTTATTTTTCCAGCCTGCCTACACATAGTATTAATTTAGCAATTGCCGGATCTTGCGCGGTTGCTTGCGCGGTGTCGCAAGCGATGGTGCCAGCAACTTCTTTAGAATCAATTCTAGCAGCGGCTGAACGAGGCGCTGGAATTGGCGTTCAACGCGGTAATGTCGTTTGGGGCACCTCGCTCGAGATGAGGATCCGATTGGCATTAGAGATTGTGGACAGATCCACCAGCATAAAATCAGCATTAGATGCATTGTATAACTATGTTGGTGTTGATATGATCGTCGCTGAATCGGTAGCGGTAGCGATTGGTATCGTCAAATTGGCAGATGGGGATCCTGTTAAGGCAATTACTTATAGCGCGAACGTTGGTGGCGATACAGACACGATCGGCGCAATTGCTGGTTCTATTTGCGGTGCCTGGAAAGGAATTACTGCCTTTCCAGCCGATTGGTTGATTTTGCTTGAGCAGGTCAATCATTTAAATTTGGAAGACT
>CAIRYE010000012.1 GCA_903882765.1 uncultured Anaerolineae bacterium | reverse complement strand
TATATCGGTTGAAAATGGCAAGCAACTGCTGTCTTAGCGAAATGGGTGGGGGAGATTCAGTCATTCCCGCCCATGGATCCATATCAAATAACTTCCTGAAGATGTACTTTCCGAAGAACAGCACCGAGGCAACCAAAGGCGCTGCGATGATCACACCCAGAATGCCAAGCAGGTCCAAGCCGATGATGGCGCCGATCAGGATCAAGGCGGGATGGACTTCTAAGGATGACGCCAAAATACGCGGCATCACAATATTATCCATGATCCCATCGATGATCCAGGCAATGCCAACAACCAATAAGGCGTAGCTCCAAGGTTCCATCCCAATAATTCGAAATTCCTGAAAGTAGCAAGTTAGCGCCAGGATGACCCATAAGATGAAAGGTCCAACGTAGGGCACGAACCTGGCTAACCCGGCGAAAATTGCGATACCAAGGGCTGATGATACCCCTAACATGCTAAGAACAATGGCATAAACGATCGCGCTGATGGTCATTACGATCACTTGACCGCGCAAAAACGAGTTCCAGATCTTGGAAATATAAGTACCGATCTTATGAAGATCAGCATCATACCCTGGCACATGGAACGTAAAAATACCTTCCCAGATCTCATCATTCTGTACAAGAATAAAATAGGAAGCCAGCAAAACAAACAGCGCCCAACCCAAAAAACTCGCCGCGCTTCCCGCAAAGGCGGTCAACACCGTTCCTGTAGCGGACAGGAGCGGTTGCGCGCTAGAAATGATCTGATCATTGATCGAATTAATATCGATACCCTTGAGGTCAAAGGTAAATGGGCCAAACTGAATGCTCCTCGCGGAAAAATCCGTTAATAGTTGCGGAATTTTATCGACGCTATCATTGAGCACCTGCAGGATGTTTTGTAATTGCTGTAAAACACTCACGCCGCTAATTGCCGCCAAACCTAGAAACAGGAAGAAGATGATGATGTAGACGATGGTTACGGAGATCTTCCAAGGGGTGTGCACTTTACGGGTAAAAAGATCCGCGATCGGGTTGATCAGGTAAGCGATGATAATGATCAGGAATATCTGCGGCAGGATGGATTGGAATTTGATCAATAACCCTGCCACAACAAGGATCAGGGTTAGGCCAACTACAAGTTTTAGGGTGCTTCCCCATCTTGGTGAGGCGTTTGGTATAGTGGTCATTTTGACATCCTACCCATTATGGACATACCCCAGGTTGGAACAAGAAGGGAAGAACAGTGCACCATAAGGCATAGTGATCAATGAACCAGATGAAAAGGACAAATCCGATCACGATACAAACGAGTACCACGATCAGAATGATGGCGAGTAGGCGGGTGAATTCCCTCATTTTGGAGTTGCCGGGTTTTTTCCCATCACCCTTTAGCATCGAGTCGGCTTCTTCTAAATGGATCTCTTCAACTGGTTCGGGATATTCTGCTTCGCTTTCTGCGGCAAGTGGGTCTGTGATCAGCGTTTCTTCTGCTAAAGGCGTCAGTTGCTGTGTGTTTTGGATCGGTTGGAAAATAAAACTTACTGTTTCGCCCATGCTGATAATATCGCCAGGGTTGACGCCGTGCACACCATCCACGCGCTCACCATCTACATAAGTCCCGTTCATTGAACCGAGGTCCTGAATGAAGTAGGTTCCATTCTCGTTTACCAAGATGGCGTGTTTGCGCGATACTTCAGGGTGGTTGATCATGATGGAGTTCTCAGGATCCCGCCCTATGGAGCAGGTTTCGCTCTCCACTCTAAATACTTTCCCGATCTCGGGTAAGGTTTGAAGAATTAGGTTGAATTTTGCTTCCATAGGTCTCCTGGGGCTCCAATAATTAAGCGAACAATCGTTTGTAAAGATCTGATTCTAAAACCATATCCGGATCCGTACGGCGTTTTAAAGCCTTGAATCGTTCAATAGTTTCCGCGCCAAGGAATTGCTCAGTGGTTTGTCGGCTGGTCTCACTATTTTTGGCAAAATAGAATCTCCCGCCAGCTTCCAATACCATTTTGTCAAATTCTTGCAGCATCTGCGAAAGCTTTTTCTGGTTTGCGCTAGTAACCTTAAAATCCATAGCAAGCGAAAAACCATCTACAGCATGAGTGAGTAAAAATTTGTCAGGTCGGTGTCGTTTTGTAACCCCAAGGTAAGAGGGTAAATGGTAAGAGAGGGAAAGATCGATCAATTTGGTCCAGGTTTCTCTGGCTGTTTCTTTTGGAAGGAAAGATTGGTATTGGATCAAACCACCGCGGCCATACGCTTTCTCCCAATTGGGAACATAATCCAGAAGGAAGTGAAATGCGGCGTGAGATTGGTTGTACTTGCCCGTGCGCAAGCTGGCAACGTACTTGGCGGTGCTAACAAGCTTCCAGCCCAAATTGTTTGAGAACGGCTTCATAAAATAGTGGATCAAGGATTTTGGGAAGACTCCAAACATTTTCTCGGGCAAAATTTGTGATTCAAGTTTCATCGAGGAAGACGGGTTAGGGTCTTCGTTACCGTGCACATAATTGGCGGCATGGATTTGGCCGCGTCCTAAAGCTTCACCGCCAACCATCGTATCAAGCCAGCCTACCGTGTAATCGTGAGTTGGCGCGTCCCGTTCGATAGCGGTCAGGTGTTCATCCAGGTTGTAAACTGGGAAGGCGTTCACGGTGATGTAGCCGGAATCTACTTTTTTCATTTTCATGGTAATGCTGGTGAAAAACCCTAACATGCCCATACCGCTGATCATCGAGTAAAAAAGGTCGCCATTGAGGTTAGGTGAGCAGGTCAACTCAGCGCCGTTTGGAAGCAAAGCGGTAAACTCAACCACGTGTTCGCCAAAGGTGCCCATGCGATAGTTGTTTTTACCGTGAATATTCATACCGAGGCAGCCACCTAATGTGGTGGTCATAGTGCCCGAAACAACCGGAGGCCACCAGCCATCAGGGAGTATTTTATGCCAAAGTTGTTCAAGGGTGACGCCTGGCTCGCAAGTGATCAACCCCGTTTCTGGATCCCAACTGGTGATATTGTTCATTTCGGTGAATAACATGACAACCCCGCCGCCATTTAAGGCAGCGTCGTTATAAGATCTTCCCGCGCCACGGGCCGCGATTTGATAGCCATTCTTTTTGGCAAATTTCACGCCCTGATAGATCTCATCTACTGTTTTGGGGGTAATTACGATGGAGGGAGCACTGAGTGAATGCCCAAAATTCTCTAAAGTTTGAAAAGTTTGTGTACTCTCGGTCTTGGATTCCATAAAATTGTCCAATCTATTTGGTAAGGCAATATTAAAACGAAAGCCGCCTGAAAATGAAAGAAGGTATGTGCTGAATTACCAACATCAGGTAGCGCCATTGGAAGGGAGTATAGATGGTCTGCTTTTTTGATTTGATCGCTTTCCAAATATCTTCCGCGGCTTTTTCAGGGGTTATTAACCAAAATAGACCTGTTTGGTTCTTGGTCATATCAGTTTGTACAAACCCGGGTTTAACGGTGAGCACATTGACTCCGTGTCGAGAAAGCCGGTTGCGAATTGCTTCCAGATACGTGCTAAACGCCCCTTTAGAGGCGGTATAGGCAGGGTTTTTTACTCGACCGCGATCACCAGCGACCGATGAAATACCAACGATCTGGCCCCGTTTTAGATCCTGGAAGATCGGCGCTACCGCGTTTATCCATGCCATGGCGCCAGTTACGTTTACCTCCATCATGGTGCGGTCATTTTCAAATTGATAGGTGGTTAAGGTTGTGGGAAGTAGAATGCCGGCATTGTAAACAAGCAAATCTAGCCCGCCTAAATCATCCATCACTTGTTTAAGCAGCCCATCTACTTCATCAAAGTTCTTAACATCATGAGTGTAAGCTAACGAAAGTATTTCCCCCGCGTCAGTGTTGATCTGATTGCTAACTTTTTTTGCGTTGTCGAAATTTTGGCTAACAACGCCAACAAGGTACCCTTCCCGGGTCAATTTCCGGGCAATTGCCTCACCGATACCACGGCCTGCTCCTATTACGATCGCTTTTTTAAAGGGGTGAAGGGGTGTCGGTGCTTCAAAACGTTCATTTGTCATAGTGTTTTTACTCCAAGCGTCAATACGTCACTTTGATTTTAGCATAAGAAAAGCCGTCCAAATATGAATTGGGTTATCTTGGTAACCTGAGTTAAAATTAAGATGAATTTATCGAAAGACAACCTAACCTTTATGCCTTCTTTAACCCAAGCGCTCCCTGTCGGAGATTTAAATCTTTACCGAATCATTGCTTCCTTTTGGGGATTTGATTTGATTTCGAACAACCCAGATGATGCTTTGATGGAATTAGCGGAAACAGTTTGTGATGTTGAGTTGCTGGAAAACTTATTTGATGGATTACCTAAAGATGCGATGGACGCTTTGGGATTTCTTTTTGCCAAAGAGGGTACTTTCCCGTGGGTTCAATTTTTGCGTAAGTTTGGGGAGTTTCGTGAGATTGGTCCTGGTAAACGGGATCGGGAAAAACCCTACGAAGCGCCTGTTTCAATAACCGAAATTCTGTGGTATCGCGGATTAATTAGCAAATCCTTTCTAAATGGCGAAAACGGTCTTCAGGAATTTGTTTATATTCCAGATGAGATCTTGCAGGCAATGGAAATAATGGGATATGAACATACTGTGATTGAGGAAGAAGCAAGCGACACAGAATCAATATTTATCGAAGAGAAAACGATCCAAATTGAGGAAGCATACCCAGGTAGGTTGGCCTCTGAGGTTGAGTGCAAATATCTAAAGTCCACCCCCACCGATATTCTGGATGATTCTTGCACGTACCTTGCGGCACTACGCAGCGAGGCAGAACTGCCAGATCTTTCGATTCCACGCCGAGAGATACGTACTTTTCTTGAATCCCTTCAGATCATTGAGAAAGGTAAGATCGATGGCGAAAAAGCAAAGGGATTTCTCGAAGCGCCGCGCACAGATGCTATCAAACAACTTCGCGCAAATTGGCAAACCAGCCGCACCTTTAATGAACTCGCTATGGTGCCCAGCTTCGTTCTTGAAGGAGATTGGAAAAATCCGATTCTCCCAACCCGCGAATTTATTTTCCAGCAACTTCGGCTTGTTCCAAAGGGGAAGTGGTGGAATCTGAACGCCTTTCTCCGCCATATCAAAGAGAACAAACCAGATTTCCAACGCCCTACAGGCGATTATGATTCTTGGATCTTAAAAAGACATCAAGATGACGTTTATCTGCGCGGTTTCCAATTCTGGGACGAGGTTGAGGGCGAGTTGATTCGCTATTTTATTACAGGACCGCTTTATTGGTTAAGGTTTGTAGAGCTGGCAAGCATGGAAAAAGATGGTCCAGTGATCGCCTTCCGGATCAATCCAACGCTGCCGCCGCAACCGCCAGAAACAGGGAAGCTCACCATTTCTACAAATGGTCGCGTTGGAATGCCGGCAACTTTGCCGCGCTCCGCTCGATACCTCATCAGCCGTTTTTGTGGGCTAACCAATTCCACGAATGGCCAGTTTCAGTACCAGATCTCAACCAACAGCCTAAAAAAAGCGAAAGATCAGGGTTTGAAAGTTGACCAATTGTTGGTGATGCTCAACAAATTTGCTGGCCAAACAATATCGCCAACTTTTGTAAAAATGCTAAAACGCTGGGATGTGGCAGGGAGTGAGGCAAGCATGGCGGATGTTTCAGTACTTAAGTTTTCTAAACCAGCCACCTTGCTCGAATTCAAGAATTCAAAAGCTTCGCGCTATATTCTTCAGGAATTGAACTCAACAACGGTCATTATTCCAGCCGAGGCCAAAGAAAAAATAAAAGCCGCTCTGATGGAATTGGGGATTTTGGCGGCGGATTAGGTTTAGGTACTACAATAATAGAGAGACAAAAATTAGGTGATCAAGGAGTTTGTATGTCTAAATTGAGTTGGGTCAGTGAAGAACTTGATGGACTAAAACAAGCAGGATTATTTAACCGTATTCGAACGATCGAGTCTCCACAAGGAGCTTGGCTTCAGGTGGATGGCAAGAGGGTGCTGAATTTTTGTTCAAATAACTATTTGGGGTTAGCCAATCATCCCGCCATCGTGAAGGCTGCCAAAGAAGGTATTGATAAGATGGGCGTTGGTCCGGCGGCAGTTCGATCGATCGCTGGAACGATGAGCCCGCATATTGAACTGGAAAAAAGGCTGGCAGCTTTTAAAGGTGTTGAAGCCGCCATCACCTTCCAAAGCGGTTTTGCGGCTAACTTAGCGACCATCCCGGTTCTTGTAGGTAAGGAAGATGTTATCTTTTCTGACCGGCTCAACCATGCCAGCATCATCGATGGCTGCCGCCTTTCAGGTGCAAAGATCATCGCCTACGAACATAACGATCCCGCCTCGCTCGAGGAGCAGATCAAGCTCAATTTATCTCAATACCGCCGGGGGTTGGTCGTTACAGATGGTGTTTTCAGCATGGATGGGGATATTGCCCCCCTACCCGCTTTGTACGAAGTGACCAAAAAATATGACCTGCTCTTTATGGTAGATGACGCCCACGGGGAAGGTGTATTGGGGAAAGGCGGCCGCGGTATCGTCGACCACTTTGGCATGCATGGCAAGATCGATGTTGAGATCGGAACACTATCGAAGGCGTTTGGGGTAGTGGGCGGCATTGTTGCCGGTAACGCGCTGATCATTGATTGGTTGCGCCAGCGAGGCCGTCCCTTCTTGTTCTCATCCGCGATGACCGTGCCTGACGCGTACGCGTGTTTAGCGGCGGTTGATCTGCTGGAAGGCAGTACTGAGTTAGTGGATCGTTTGTGGAAAAACGCCGAATACTTTAAAGGTAAAATGAAGTTGCTCGGTTTTGATATTGGGCATAGTGAAACCCCCATCACCCCTGTGATGCTCGGGGAAGCGCCATTAGCGCAACAATTTAGCCGTGAGTTATTTGAAGAAAATATTTTTGCCATGGCGCTCGGGTTCCCCACTGTTCCAAAGGGGCTCGCCCGTATTCGCGTAATGATCTCAGCTGCCCATTCGTTATCGGATCTTGATCACGGGTTGACCGCTTTTGAAAAAGTTGGCAAGAAGTTAGGTGTTATTTAATTTCAAGGAGTATTAATGGACGAAGTAGTTTTCAATTTTAATGAGATGATCAGTTATCAGCTTGGATCTGTGGTTAGCCGCCAGATCATCAAGAATGACAACGCAAACATAACTCTGTTCGCTTTTGATAAGCACCAGATCCTTAGTGAACATACAACCGCGTTCGATGCTTTGGTTCAGGTTCTGGATGGGCAAGCGGAATTGACCATTGGTGATGTGCATTATTTGGTCAACGCCAATCAAGCCATCATCTTGCCAGCCAATGTTCCACACGCGGTCAAGGCCATCACTCATTTTAAAATGCTTTTAACAATGATTCGATAACAATTCGTCTTTTAGCTTTAAAACAAAAGTGGAAAGCCCGGGGAAAATCAGCCCCAAGGCTTTCCACTTTTTAATAGTTTGGCGAATTACTTTTCGATCGGGTCCCTAAAATCGTAGATACCGTCTTCAACACCCCAAGTGGCACCGCATACAGTACAACCCAAACCATTGGATCGTTCTTCTAAGGCAGTGTTGAGGCATTGAGGGCAGCAGAACAACTCGATCTCGGTCTTGATTTTTGCGCCGGTTGGTTTTGGGCTAGCGCCGGTTTTTTGAGCGTTCACAAAAACACTCGGGCTAAGCTGCCAAAGGTTGCCGGTAGTCTGGGCGATGCCATCCAAAAAAGCTAGGAATTTGGCAGGGAAGACACGTTTGAAAAGGCCGATACGAAAGTGAGAAACTGTGCGAATGTTGACGATCGTAAATTTCAGATCGGTCAACAAGTCCCTAATAAATTGCGGGTGAAAATCGAAATTGAGGGAGACAAACTCGATAGGCTCTACGTCGAACGGGCTCCATTTTTGCTTTCCAAGAGCGTACCGCAAGATCGCTTTGAGATTTAGTTTGTTGGCGTATTCGAGGATAAATGTTGCCCCCGGTTGAAGCACGCGGTCTACCTGCGTGAGGGCAAGTCTGGCGTCCGCCATATGATGGATGGTACGGATCATGGTCGAGCAATCAAAAATCTCTTCCCTAAAGGGGAGCTTGTAAATATCAGCCGCCACAAAGATATAGCGGTTAGAATCTCCAAGACGTTGTTTGGCTTGTTGTAATCGGGTTTTTGAATAATCTAATAGCACGACTTTGTCAAAATTTTTATACCGGGGTGAATTTCTGCCGGCGCCGGCGCCAAGTTCTAAAAGAACACTCCCGCCTTTCGGTAAAAATTTTTCCAAAACGATCGCTTCCGCCAGATCTTCATATTGGCGTCCGCCTTCATCCCAAAATGAGGTTTGGTAATCTGAACCTTCGTAATTGCATACTGGTGG
>CAIRYE010000011.1 GCA_903882765.1 uncultured Anaerolineae bacterium | reverse complement strand
TGAATGAAGATGGCGATATCATTGTTCAGATCCATCCGATCGAATACTCCAACCTTGAATTGAAGCATTTTGAAGAATACGACCAACGAAAATATGGCAGCACCTTGCTTGTGTTCTACCAAAAAAGAGAAATCACCCCCACTGAATAAGGAGCTTTTATGGAACTAACAACCTATACCATCGAAAAGCCGGAAGATACCAACTTCATCCTTGGCCAATCCCATTTCATAAAAACAGTAGAAGACATTCACGAGGTGATGGTTTCAAGCGTGCCTGGAATTAGGTTTGGGTTAGCCTTCTGTGAAGCATCCGGCAAATGTTTAGTACGCTCCACTGGGACAGACCCCGCATTAATTTCTCTGGCGGAAAAGAACGCCCTTGGTATAGCGGCAGGCCACAGTTTTATTGTCTTCCTCGGCGATGGCTTCTTTCCCATAAATGTACTTAATGCCATTAAGAATGTTCCGGAAGTGGCCCACATTTTTTGCGCCACCGCCAACCCCACCCAAGTAGTGATCGCGCAAACCGAACAAGGCCGCGGTATTCTCGGTGTGGTGGATGGTTTTTCACCTAAAGGTGTGGAAGATGAAGAAGGTAAGACCTGGCGCAAGGGCTTTTTACGGATGATAGGGTACAAATTGTAACAATTTTACGTTTTTTCTAATTGCGAACATTTAACATGTGCTGAGGATGTTGATTAAAAGAAAAAAGACCGGTCTACTAAACCGGTCTTTTGTTTGCTTCATTGTTAGATCAGGCAGTTACATTCTTGCGAACATCGTCAAGTGTTCCGGCAGAACCGAGCTTTACGTTCTTATCCGCGATGAATTTGGCGTATTCGGCCATAAATATCTTACCAACAGGGCGAAGGTCAAATTGTTCAGGATTATCGCGGAAGTATTCGCGATGAACGCGTGTCCAAACCAAACGACCGTCAGTATCGATGTTGATCTTGGTTACACCGAGAACGGCAGCTTTGGCAAACTGGTTATCGTCCACGCCCTTTGCGCCAGCCAAAGTTCCACCAGCGGCATTGATACGGGCAACTTCTTCTTGTGGAACTGAGCTTGAACCGTGCATTACCAACGGGAAGCCGGGAAGCTCCTTCTGAATATCGGTGAGTACTTCAAAATGCAAACCCTGGCTGCCCGAGAACTTGAAAGCGCCGTGGCTGGTTCCAATGGCAACAGCCAATGAATCACAACCTGAGCGTTCCACAAACTCGCGAGCTTGTCGTGGGTCGGTAAGCTTGGCATTGGCTTCGTCTACCGATACGTGTTCCTCAACACCACCTAATTGGCCAAGTTCAGCCTCTACCACAATGCCTTTAGCATGGGCAGCATCAACAACCCGGCGAGTGATCTCAATATTTTTGTCAAACGATTCGTGGCTGGCGTCGATCATTACCGAGCTATAGAACCCGCTATTGATACAGTCGTAGCAAGCTTCCTCATCGCCATGGTCCAGATGGACAGCGAAGATAGCGTCGGGAAAAACCTCGTCTGCGGACTTGATCAAACCCTCGAGCATTTTTTTATGGGTATAGGAGCGTGCGCCTTTACTAATTTGGATAATGAAAGGTGCTTTTGAATCGACATTCCCCTTAAATAAACCCATAGCCTGTTCGAGATTATTGATGTTATAGGCACCGATGGCGTATTTACCGTAGGCGGCCTTAAAGAGTTTTTTGGTTGTTACAATCATAATTTGTTCCTTTCGTGATAGATGTCAGGAAGATTTCGTACATTCCCATCTTGATTATACACAACAATTGAGACTATAATTTAAAAGCTATTGTTAGACAACTTACTCATTGGAGGCAAAATGACCGATATTTTGAACCGGGTTCTGAACGATCAGGATCCACTAAAAAAACTAGTAGGAAAAATCCCTGGCTTTTCTGGTTATATAAATCGCGAAAATAGACGCTCCGCTGACAAGCTCCTTCGCGAGAGTATCGCTGCCCAATACGAAACGATCTATAAGAAGATATCCGCAATTCAGGTAGATCTCATTTCTAATGGCGGCATTGAATTTTTGGATGACGCGGAAAAAGCATCCCTGCAGATCCGCATCTTTACTGATCGAATTCGAAATGCCACCTATGGTTATTCCGGCTTTTTCGATAGCGTCAAGATCGATGAGAACGATATCAACGCGATGTATGCTTTCGACCTAGCTTTCGTTGAGACCGGTGAAAAGTTGAGCAGCGAACTCGATTCTTTAGCTGGCAATATCACCAATAGTGAGGGGTTGCCAGCTTTCATCCGAAATATCGCCTTTTTAGCCAAGCAGCTGAACGAAACCTTTGATCAAAGAAATAACCTTCTGTCGAAACCAGAAGCAAGTGTGTAAGTAAAAAATTTTATACCGGAGTGTAACAAATGTGGAATGAGTATGTATCCGCGTCAACGATCGATGAGGTAGTTAAGCTCCTTGCCTCAAAGGGACTAAAATCCAGGATCATTGCGGGCGGAACGGATTTAATGTTGGAAATGGAAAACGGGGCCCGAAAAGATCTGGAGACCCTCATTGACGTCACTCGAGTGGATGGATTGGATGTTATCCATGTAGATGGTGATAACACCGTTCACCTTGGGCCGATGGTCACCCACAACCAGGTAGCCTCGTCAAAAGAAATGCGCAAATTGGCTTTTCCGCTGGCAAGAGCGTGCTGGGAAGTTGGCGCGCCACAGATTCGAAACAGAGCAACGATTGCCGGCAACATCATCACCGGATCGCCAGCCAACGATACGATCAGCCCACTTATGGCCTTGGATGCCTCTGTAACATTACAATCTACCAGCGGAAAACGAACGGTTAAATTGAATGAGTTTTACACCGGCGTTCGAAAAACCGTGATGCGACCCGATGAAATGATGGTCGATATCTCCTTCAAAGGTCTCACCGCAAACCAACGCGGCGCATTCGCCAAAATTGCGTTGCGAAAGACCCAAGCGATTTCAGTCGTGAACCTAACCACCATCCTGGAAATGGACGGCGAAACCGTTAAGAACGCCGTCATCACACTCGGTTCGGTCGCGCCCACTATCATCCACGCCAGCGAAGCCGAAGTTTTTCTGAAGGGAAAAATACTTTCAACAGATGTTATTGAACAAGCCGCAACGCTTGTAAAAAGTGCCGCTAAACCGATCTCAGATATTCGCGGTTCAGCTGATTACCGCCGCGAAATGGTGTTTGTTCACAGCAAGAGAGTCCTAACATTATTGAAAGATGGCCATGCCGATCATATGCTTCCCGCCAACCCTATTACCTTAATGGGATCAGGAAAAAAAGAGCAAAGCCTTACCAAAGCGTTTGAGCACAACTCCTCCAGCGAGATTAGAACCCGAGTAAACGGACAGGAATACGCTGTTACCGGCGCAGATAACAAGAGTTTGCTGCGCTTTCTTCGCGAGGACGTTGGCCTTACTGGAACCAAAGAAGGCTGTTCCGAAGGTGAATGCGGTGCTTGCACTGTCTTCCTCGATGGCAAAGCGGTAATGAGCTGCCTTGTGCCGGCCCCTCGCGCGCACAACGCTGAGATCATTACCATCGAAGGACTAGCAAATGGCGAACAATTACATCCTGTGCAAGAAGCTTTTGTTGAAAAAGGCGCTGTTCAGTGCGGTTATTGCACCCCTGGCTTTGTAATGAGCGCGGTGAAGTTATTTGAAGAAGTGGATAAACCCACCAAGGATCAAATAGAGGAAGCCATCTCAGGCAACCTTTGCCGTTGCACTGGTTATTACAAGATCATCGAGGCGATTGAAAAAGTAAATTCACGCTAAGAGAGGAATCTATGGAAGAGGAAAAATTGGAAGATACAAAGATCAACAAAAAAGAAGAGGCCGAAAAAGCCCTCACTATTATTGCCTATCTGATCAATATCTTAGTTCCGATCATCGCGTTTTCGGCTGCTCTGGTTTTTGTACAACTCGGAGCTGACCGTGGATGGGAGATCGTGCTAACGCTTCAGGCTCCTGTTCGGTTTCCGCAAAGTCTGTACCAACTTTCACTCACCAGCGCCTTGGTCAAATATTTATCTACTGTGCAATACTTGCGTGTCATCGTATTGTTTTTTGCCATAGGATGGATGTTTTTCGGAGGGGTATTCTCGATTTTGAACGCGTTTTTATACCGAATGTTTGGCCCATCCATGTATACCGCTGTGGACGTGCCTTTTACAAAAAATAAACCAAAAAAATAAGTTTTTCGAGGTCTCAAATGGCAGTTGATATTGTAGGTAGTTCCGTTGTAAGGATCGATGGAAAAGAAAAAGTCACCGGAAAGTCAATTTACTCCGGCGACATTGTAATGCCAGGTATGCTTCACATGAAGATACTGTTCGCTGGCCGTCCTCACGCCCGAGTACTCTCCATCGATACCACTCAGGCAGAAAAAGTTGCCGGCGTTGTCGCTGTATATATCGATAAAGATGTTCCTGTAAATGAATACGGTCTTCAGATCAACGATCAGCCAGTATTGTGCGGGCCAAACGAAACAATGCCCGGCGCAAACATTGTTCGCTTTGTAGGTGACCAAGTAGCCCTCGTTGTAGCCGAAACCGAGCAAATTGCGGAACATGCCCGCAATCTCATAAAAGTTGTTTACGAAGACCTCCCTCTTTTGGTAGATGCCGAAGAAGGGTTGAAGCCAGGAGCTGTGATCCTTCATCCCCATCGTGGTGATACAAATATCTGCGTTTGGGATAAGATCCGCAAAGGTGATGTGGAAGAAGGTTTTGCCAATTCGGATGTGATCGTGGAAGATACCTACCGCGTTCCTGTGCAGGAACATGTTTACCTGCAACCCGAAGCAGGTATCGCTTATATGGAAGATGGAGTTGTTACCGTTAAAGCCGCCGGCCAATGGACTCATGCCGACCAAAAGCAGATCGCACACTCACTTGGGCTCGAACTCGAAAAAGTCCGAGTGATCTACCCTGTTATCGGCGGCGCTTTCGGCGGTCGCGAGGATATGTCGGTTCAGATCGTTCTCGCTATGGCAGCGATGAAATTAAATCGTCCGGTGAAGATCGTTTGGACCCGCAAGGAGTCGATGTTTGGTCATGGAAAACGACATCAGATGGTGATCAAGGCCAAATGGGGTGCAACCAAAGCCGGTAAACTAACCGCGGTTGAAACCACCTTTATCGCTGATGGCGGCGCTTATATGTACACCAGCAACAAGGTTTTAGGCAATGCTACCATCACCCAATCCGGGCCCTATTACATCCCTCACTTCAAATCAGATGTTATCGGCGTTTACACCAATAACGTTCCAGGCGCTGCCTTCCGTGGATTTGGCGCCCCGCAAGCTGCCTTTATGGCAGAATTACAAATGGATAAACTAGCCGAAAAGCTTGGGTTTGATAAGGTCGAATTCCGCCTAATGAACACCCTAAAGCCTGGCCAAACCCTTAATGTTCAATCCGCCCCTCCCGGCCCCATTTCGATCGATAAGGTGATCGTAGAAGCCGTGACGCGCACCGATTGGGCCTTGGTCGATGGAAAATACACCCGTCAGGGAAAATTCAAACATTTAAACACCGCCACCAAAAAGGTCGGCGTTGGAATGGCCGCTGGGTTTAAGAATATCGGCTTTAGTTTTGGCTACAAAGAGAACTGCTGGGCTCGTGTTCAGATCACAGGCAACGGAAGTATTGAAGAAGTTACCGTTTGGATCTCCTCCGCTGAGGTTGGTCAGGGCAACCACACCATCCTTGCCCAAATGGCAGCTCAGGTCATCGGAGTTCCCTTCAATTTCGTAAAAATGATCACCATGGATACCTACGATATGGGTAACGCAGGGTCCGCTTCCGCTTCCCGCCTTACCTTTATGTCGGGGAACGCGGTTAAAGGCGCTTCTGAACTTGCCAAAAGCAAGTGGGACAAAGAAGATCGCCCTGCCACGGCTGAATATACCTATTTAGCCCCCCACACCACTCCCTTTGATAAGGAAACGGGTAAATGCGAACCTAACTTTGCCTATGCCTACGTAGCCCAAGCTTGCGAGGTGGAAGTGGATATTGAAACGGGTGAGATCACCGTTCTCAATATGATCTCCGCGAACGATGTTGGAAAAGCGATCAATCCCAACTTGTTGGTGGGTCAGATCGAAGGCGGCGCCGTTCAGGCACAAGGGTACGTTTTGATGGAAAATTACATCACAAAAGATGGCTATGTACTTACCGATAAACTAAGCACATATCTTATCCCAACCGTCCGTGATATTCCTAAAAAGATGGAGTCTGTGATCGTGGAAGTACCCGATGACCGCGGTCCCTTTGGCGCACGTGGTGTTGGAGAATTACCTTACTTACCTTATGCCCCAGCCATCATCTCGGCTGTACATGATGCTACCGGAGTTTGGATCAACCAGTTCCCACTAACACCAGAAGTGGTTCTAAAACATTTAGGGAAGATATAATTAAATAAAAAACCGATCGCCGAAAAAACCATTCGATTTCTACTTCGGCGATCGGGACTTCAAAAACGGCACTATTCGGTAGTCTGGCGGTCTTTGCCAAATTTCGCTTGGCTGAAGATCCATAACTTTGCGAGGCTATTTTTCAATAGCTTTGCCTTTCGGTTAGGAAACATGTTCATGATCCTTACCATCGTGCGATTTTAGAACTATTTCCATGTTTGATAGATTTTTATCTATCTCACTATTATCGATAGCCTGGCTGTCATAGTGGTGATGCCCACACTTTAGACCCTTGGCTTTGCGCCATCAATTTTCATTGATTTTGCTCTTTATCGTAGTGCAATATTATTGTTGCACGTCCTATGGACAGTTACAAGTAGGCATCAGCTTTTTTAAGTCAATTGTAAGGTTCACATCAACGGCAGCAAAATGTGGAAAGTCGCACCACTGCCCGCTCCGGCACTCTCCGCCCAAATACTTCCATTATGTTGTTCCACCAACGCCTTAGCAATTGAGAGACCAATCCCCGATCCATTACCAAAATCACGATTTCGTGATCGATCTACCCGATAAAAACGTTCAAACACCTTTGATAGGTTTTCCGGTGAAAGGCCAATGCCTTCATCTTTTACGGTGATATGAACTTGTTTACCATCCGCTCGGCAGCCAATGTGAACCTTTTTTTCCTCCGGCGAATACTGCAATGCGTTGGCCAATAAATTCGTTAATACCTGCGTTAGACGGTCTTCATCACCAAGAACTATCAACTTTGTACCCGTTTGATTTGGGTCCAATTCGAGTGTCAATTGCACTTTTTTCTCATCAAACAAAGGTTGGTACTGGTGAATTAGGTTTTGAGTCAACTTAGTTAACGAAACTGGCTCGCTTTTAAGCTGCACTGACCCAGCTTCCACTTTGCTCAATTCCTGCAAGCCATTCACCAAACGAGTGAGGCGGGCTGTTTCGCGGGAGACCAAGTCAAAGGTATCTTTTTCAGCTGGAATCACACCATCTGACAAACCTTCCATGTATCCGCCAATGATGGTGAGCGGGGTTCGCAGCTCGTGGCTAACATCCCCGATCATACGCACTCGGGTATCCTCTACTTGCTGCAGCTTAGCTGTCATTGTATTAAAACTATCCGCTAACCGGGCAAACTCATTGGTTCCAGATATGTTTACCCGTGAAGCATAATTTCCATCCGCAATACTATGCGAAATTAAATTGAATTGCTTCAAAGGAGCTAAAATCTGTTTGCTAAAATAAATACTAATTGCGAAAGCGGTAAGACCTGATGCTAATAATGACCATACCAAAGCCTCCAGTATCCCAGCTCTAAAATTGCCTAAGGTTTGGGATGTTTGCCCTGCTGTCCCGTTTTGCATTCCAAGCTGCCCACCGCCTTGGGTACCGGTTTGGTTCATCGTACCGCCCCCAAGCATACCTCCGGTTTGATCACCATTTTGCATGTGCCGTTGGTAAGCGCGCGGGGTTAGAAACAAAACACTTAATAACAACACAACAGCGCCTATAGCTATGGTTATCGCGTAAGATAATAACAATCGGTAAAAGATCTGGTCTTTCCAGTGGCTCATGGCTCAAACCGAAACCCAACCCCACGTACCGTGGTAATGTACTGTCCACCGATCTTTTGGCGAACATGACCTAAGTGCACATCTACCACTCTAATTTCGCCAAAATATGTAGCACCCCATACTTTTTCAAGTAATTGTTCCCGTGTATAAACTCTGCCTGGATTCTCTGCTAAGACAACCAATAAACTGAACTCGATTGCGGTCAGATCAATGATCTTTTCTTGGTAGGTGACGATATGAGACGAAATATCAATTTGCAGATTACCAAAAGTAAGCTTTTCTTCAATAGTTGGTTTGCTATTTAATCGCCGAATAGCAGATTTGATGCGAGCCACCAATTCTTTAGGGCTAAATGGTTTGGTAACATAGTCATCCGCGCCAACCGATAACCCGACAATTTTGTCGGTTTCCTCTGTTTTTGCGGTCAACAAGATCACATAAACATTCGATTCCCGCCGAATTCTGCTCAAGATCTCGATGCCATCCATACCCGGTAGCATCACATCCAAAACAACAATATCCGGTTTTTCTGAAAGGATCATGCGCAAACCCGCGACACCATCAATGGCAGTGATCACCTCATACCCCTCAGGTACGAGATATGCGCTTACTAATTGTAGAATAGCTGGCTCGTCATCGACGATAAGAATTTTAATGGTCATAATTTAAATGTACCAAAGAACCGCTTGAATTGAGTAAAGAAATTGTAAAGAAGCCGAGATCGCAAACTGCTTGTTGTAGTCGTATTACAAGTATAATTATTTTATGGCAGAAGAACAGTTTTCACACATAACCCGAAGAAAATTAGCTATCCTTATCGATGGCGACAATGCGCAATCAAGCCTTTTACCCCAGATGCTGGTGGAAACAGGCAAGTTTGGAATGGTTACCGTTCGTAGAATTTATGGCGATTGGACCACACCCAATATGAACTCGTGGAAAGATGTACTCAATTTTTACGCGGTTCAACCGATTCAACAATTCCGCTATACAATTGGCAAGAACGCCACTGATAGCGCTATGATCATAGACGCGATGGATATTTTACATACCGGTGTGGTGGATGGTTTCTGTTTGGTCTCAAGCGATAGCGATTACACTCGCCTAGCAACCCGCATCCGAGAATCTGGTGTTTATGTTATGGGCATTGGTGAAAAGAAAACACCTAAGCCTTTTGTAAATGCCTGTGATTTGTTTGTTTACACCGAGAACCTTGTTCCCGAGGGCACCAATACCAAACGTAAAGCCAAGAAAGCAAAAACCGTTCCCGGCCAAAAGAAAGTTGATGTAGAAGTTGAAGCGGAAGTTGAGAAGGAAGATCCTGAACCCATCCCTTTGCTCGAAAAAGCCTTTGAAATGAGCGTTCAAGAAGATGGTTGGGCACGTCTTTCCGATCTCGGAAATTCTGTATATCAATTGGACCCTGGCTTTGATCCCCGCACCTATGGGCAGCGACAGCTTTCGCGTCTAATAAACAATCTAAAAGACTACTTTGAAATGGCTACCCCAAAAGCCGATGGCGCGTATTACGTGCGAATGAAAGATTAGGTTTTTACATTTACCTGAAATAAAAAGAGCAGTGAGAATAAAACTTACTGCTCTTATTATTATTTACATAATCGGGTTTAATGCTTCATTTTCAAAACAAAATCATATGGATAATCAGCGAGAATTTCAATGCTGCCGTCCGCTTTTACGGTGTAAGTATCTTCGATTCTAAACCCCATTCCAT
>CAIRYE010000010.1 GCA_903882765.1 uncultured Anaerolineae bacterium | reverse complement strand
TGTCAATTCAGAGTCTGAAATTTTTAGATCACACAGGAAGTTACCGGTGTTATCGTAATTTTCGATGGTGGAGAGAACATTTGGGTCACGGTAGCTAAGGAAATCGAAAACCCCAGTAATGTGATCAAAAACGCTAAAACCACCATATGCACCGCCTTGAACCCGAACTCTTTCCCAAAGGTAGGTGGTCTGAAGGTAGTTATTGATTACGTTTAAGTTACCGTTAAATTCATAACCAGCGGAATAAAGGTGATAACCGCTACCAACATAATTCACCTGAGAGGGTAGCGTGAAAACTTCGTTGGAAGGAAGTTTTTCGTACTGCCAATCATAGGTTACGTTCTTGCTGGCTGACAAGCTATCCATAAAACCCTTGCGTGCGTTGGAAAGGGAACTGTATCCTTCAGCGTCTATAGTGCTATTTACTACAGCATTGTTTTTATTAAACAATGCGCTGGTAATTGTGCGCAGGTTTTGTAAAACAGATGGCCAATCCTGTTCGATCTGCTCTATGAGCTGACGCAGGAAAAATATTTGGTTGATGCCATTGATCTCATCCAAAATTCGGTCTGGTGTGGAAAAATGGGCTTTTAGCCGTTGGTGAATGACACTCGAACCACCCGGAATTAAACCGGCTTCTAAACCAGAACGGCGTTCGGTGATGATCTGTTTGAGGCGGTCTTTTTGATCAAGATCAACATTGTTGATGATCTCAGACAAAATATCAAAAAGGTCGGTTGCTTGGTCTGTTAGCGCTTTTCCCCGAAGGAAGAAGAATTTAACTGATTTCTGACTTTGGAATTTATTTGAAATAAAAGAAGCGGTGCGAATTCCACCTGTATCTTGCCCAATTTTTTGGGTTAATTTGATGAAATCGTACTTCTTAGTTCCGAGCTCTAGCAGTAATTTGCCCAGAATCCCAACATACGGAAGGAGATTTTGAGGAATCGTTGAAAGATCGAACCCGATATCAAAATAGAGAATTCCGTTTGTGGCAATTTCCTGATGATATTCAACAAATTCAGAATGATTTGTTGTATTGGTCTTAAAAACCTTGATATTCCTTTCCAAGTCACTGATCGATAAACTTGGAATGGTAGCCAAGGCATCCTCCGAATCAGGTGTTTCCTGGAATTTCTTTAGGGCTTCGGTTGATTTGATCAAAGATGTGATCTCATCTTTTGAGAGGGTTTCACGATGCTTGCTTAACCGGGTTTGTTCGATCTCATTTCGGCGATTGCCTTCTTCAGCATCAGGGACGAGTTTGACCGTGGCGCGGTGTGGATTCTTGATCAAGTAGTCTGAAATCAAGTTCTCAAAGATGCCAGGGGTCGCAA
This sequence comes from uncultured Anaerolineae bacterium, assembly GCA_903882765.1. GTDB lineage: Bacteria > Chloroflexota > Anaerolineae > Anaerolineales > Villigracilaceae > UBA5195. The sequence goes on along the minus strand of CAIRYE010000010.1, from coordinate 8,393 downwards.
GGTCTTTTTTGATCTGGGCTAATTGGGGCTCGAAAGACAAAGCGTCGATAGGGTCGCCGCCATAGATCCAAGTGGATAAGGCGCTGATCATAAGGGCGAGACCTCGTGGAAAATTGCCTGTGTTTTGTTCACGAAGTTGAAATTCGAGCGTATTCATGCTCGCCTTGATCATTTCCGGGTCGATACCGCTTTTGACGATGCTATCCAAAGTATCCATGATCAGTGTTTCCACACGTTGGAAATTTTCGGGGTCGACACCTTTAAGACCAATGCTAAACATGGTCTCTTTTAAATGGTCATCAAATCCCCCTGTAAGGTCTTCTCCAAGACCAGATTCGAGCAACACTCGCTTCATAATAGAAGCGGCTGTTCCAAGCAAAATATGATCGAGTAAGGAAAATTTGAGCGAGTTCTGAATATCGATCGCTGGTGATAGTTTCCAGTTGATCGTGATATACCCTTTAGGATCGGGGGTATCGCCAGAATCATAGGGGAATTGATGCGTTACTGGGTGGGCAAAATTTGGTTGGTCTGAAATGGAAGAATTAAAAGTATTGGCTTCGAATTGACCAAGCACTTTTTCCATAATTTCCAAACGGTTTTCTTCAGGGTCATCCCCGTAGAAGAAAATGTAGGAGTTGGATGGATGATAAAGGTTTTGATGAAAGCTCTTGAATTGTTGATACGTTAGATCAGGCATTACAGAAGGATCGCCGCCTGAATCATATTGATAGCTGTTGTTAGGGAATATTGAATTTCGCGATTTATCTGAAAGAAGGTCTTCGGGGGATGAATAAGCCCCTTTCATTTCGTTGAAAACCACCCCTTTAAATTGTAGTGGGTCGTTCTCGTTTTCAATTTCATAATGCCAGCCTTCTTGTTGGAAGGTGAGCTCGGTCAGTTTTGGGTAAAAAACCGCGTCATTATAAATATCGATCAGATTATAGAAGTCATGAAGATTCTGGCTAGCGCATGGGTAGCAAGTTTTATCAGGATAGGTAAATGCGTTTACAAAAGTTTGTAGTGAACCTTTGATGATCTCAACAAATGGTTCTTTTACGGGGTATTTTTCTGAGCCACAAAGGACGGAATGCTCAAGAATATGCGCGATCCCAGTCGAATCCTGAGGGGGGGTTCGAAAATTGATACCAAAACACTTGTTTTCATCCTCATTGGTTATGGATAATAAACGTGCTCCTGTTTTGATATGAACATATAGTTTGGCGAAAGAGTTAAGTTCTTTGATCTCTTGCGACCTAATTAATTTAAATGTCATTCTTTTTCCTAGCCCTAAGTTATTGCAATTTTTCCACACATCGCTCGGTAAGAACTTTGGCCATCTCAGAACGATATTCGCCTGTTGCTTTCGGGTCACTTGCGTTAATGTAGGCGTTCTTCGCTGCAAGTTCGATCCCGTTTGAACCACGGCCGTCTACAACCAGTAATGGCAGCTTTCCAAACCCACCAACGGCGAGCCGATAACGATCAGCGGACCAACGAGTGAGCGCGGCACAGACAACGGGTACATCATTTGGGGTTCTAGCAACTGATTCAAAGGCAAATTTCGACTCAGTAGAAAAGTAGATCGCTTCTACCAACCCTTTTGGCTTAAGAGGCAGGTAATCGCCAAGATTCTCGAGGTGTTTCTGGCCATAAATTTTAACCTTAGCATCGAGCGCTAGGAGAGCTGTTGTAAAAACAGATCTGCCATTTGCTGTGGCGATAGCCTCGAAGACAGAATACATATTTCGTAGGTTCAGTCGCTGTTCCTGCTCAATGACAGGGCGCAATTCTGACGGGCATAAGTCGCTTTCGAGCAAAGATTGAAGCGAAACACAGGATCCAACCTCCAAAATACCGCTGGAGACTTGAATGGAACCAAGCCCACAATCTTGTAGGTCGATTAGCGTGCCATTCACTGAATCGAAGAGCCCTGACGTTAATCCGTAAAGGGCAAAAGTATTCTCGTTGTTTAGTAAAGAAATGGCTTCTTCAATGGTCTTGGGTCTTAGGAAATTTTTGATCATATCCACTCCGTAATATTAGAAAGTAGTTCTATTATACAAGACCGCGCCGAAAAATATCGGTCAATTTGTCGAACAATTAAGTTTTAATGCAATTTGTCATATTTGCCCGTAACGTTTTCTTGAAAAATTCGATTACATTATTATCTGAAATTAATTAGTTCCTGTAGTATTTATTCGGATAATTATTGTATAATTTAGTTTGTTTCATAAATATCAATTCTCGAAAATCATGGAGGTTTTTTAATGGCTCATGTAATTACCAGTTTGTGCTTGAGGGATGGCGGTTGTGTTGAAGTTTGTCCCGTCGAATGTATCACCCCCGGAAATCCAAAAGATAAATATCCTACCTATTATATTGATCCTGATACATGCATTGATTGCGGAGCTTGCGTTCCCGAATGTCCTTACAATGCTATTTTCCCCGGGGATGAAGTCCCAACCGCTTATTCTGCCAAGGGTGGTGAGTATATAAACCAGGTTGGGCTTACTGGAACTTATAAAGGCTCTAATCACAATGGTTCAGCGGTAGAACTTGCTTCAACGAAGCAATTAGAAAAAGGCGAAGTCGTAAATTTTAAGAACGATGTTAAGCTAAACGCCGATTTTTATTCTTCAGGTCCTGGTTACAATTCGAAATAACATTTAGGTGTTTGAATGCCGATAGCATGAATTTATTTCGTGTTGTCGGCATTTTTTATTTAATGGATGCTATTTAAGTCGACCTTTGGTGGGTTAACCCCCCAACAAAGGAAATGGCATTAAGTTTGACCAATGGTCAGATCTTCGACCGCCGAACGAAATTCATCAATAGAAAAAAAATTTCTAGCTAGTTTGGGGATGGGTAAGTGCAAAATCGGAATATGGTTATGATCATTCCTGTATGATCAATTGCTCAAAAAACTGATCCCAATCAAATTGTTGAGCAAACTTGGTTGCCTTTTCTTCAACTACTAACATCGTTATCGGAACACCTTTCCAATCTGGCATTGTACCTGCTACATAGATCGATGTTTGCTCGATAGGATCAAAATTAGTCACACTCCAAAAAAGGTGAGATCGGTGAATATGTTTTTTAGCAAAACTACTTACCGTTGTTTCGCTAAAACAGAATTGTTGGGTGTCTGGTTCAGGTAGGATGACCCATTGTTCGGCAGGCGATTGGACAGCCGAAACGAAATTTAAGCTTGGGCAAATACCAAGCTCGCTGATCGAAGCCATTAATTTAATGGCTTCGAGTGGCGCAAAATTCATTTTTATGTCATCAATTTCATTTTTTTGTTCAAAACCTAAAACCGGCTTAGCAAAAAAGCCGATCTGGGAAAGGTACTCAACTGGGGTTTTTTCATTTAAAGAAATTGCCTGGCTTTTTGATAACTCATCAACAAATGGATAGATCAGGGATAAGGAATACTCGCCTTGGGACAGCCGATTGATGAGTGGGGCATTGCCGTGAGTTTCTGAAGAAGCGAGCTCTTCTAGTTTATTTGCGTCTAAATAGGGAGATGATACAGTCGCTAATAATTCACCCGTGGAGGAGTTGATTATCAAAGCGCCACCTTCTTTCTGATAGAAGGCAGTAGATAGGTCCTTTTGGAAGGTTGAATCGATCGTTGTGCGAATATTGAGCCCGGTTGGTGGTCTCCCGTACATCATATGGTCCCACCACAAGACCAGATCAGAATACCCTTTTTTTCCACGTAAAATATCATCAAAACTAGCTTCAATGCTGCTCTGACCAAAAATAGGGTGAGTGTATCCTAAGATCGGTGTGAGTTCTGGGTAAAGGTAATGGCGGAAATAGCTGCCAGGGCGGCCCTCAGTGATGGTTAATGGATCATTATTTCGGTCTAAAATTGAGCCTCGATGAACATAATAATCACTGATCGAACGGCGAGGGTTGTCAGTTCGGTTGAGTAGGTTTTCAGATCGAACAATGCCCCACCACCCCAAAGCAAATGCGCAAAGGAAAAATCCTCCCAAAATTCCAAGAAAAACATTCGTCTCAACTTTCCTCTCTAAAATTGCGTTTTCTTTAGACTTCTCGTTAAGCAAGAATAAGGTAATCACAGAAAGGTAGGACGTGAATAAAGAAGAACCACCGTACGACAAAAATGGAAGAGTTACACCCGTTAATGGTAACAATTTGACGTTACCGCCAATGATCACGATAGACTGCGCACTAATATATATCGCGATACCAGCAGCTAATAGCTTCTTAGTTGGATCAGTGGATCGGATCGAAATAAGAAAACCTTGAAAGGTGAGCATAGCTAACAGTAGGATGACTGCAAACCCACCGATCAACCCTAACTCTTCTACGATTGAGGTAAAAATAAAATCGGAATGGGCTATTGGCACCAGAGATGGGTAACCAATACCTGGCCCGCGACCATTTATCCCGCCATTTGCGATGGTGATCAAAGCCTGAATTACCTGATAGGAGCTATTGGTAGGATCCTGCCATGGATCGATCCAAGTAAGGATGCGTTGTTGTACAAGGTCGATGAAAAAATAAGCGGTTATTCCGGAGAGTATTAATAAAAGGAGAGTACCTAACAGGGTCTTAATATTCTTTGTTTGTATGTAGAGAAGGGTTGAAAACAAGATAAAAAAGATACTGCTCGTACCGAGATCACGCTGGGTGATCAAGACCAAAAATGTGAGGCACAAAACGAGAAGGAAGAACCAAATTGCCTTTTTTTTGCCGGTTAATTTGGGTAAATAGATACTTAAAAAGAAAAGAAAGATCAGTTTTAGTGGTTCGGATGGTTGAAGATAGACTCCGCAACATCCAAGCCAAAGCTTAGGTCCAAATCCAGACGGATTCGTTCCAAAGAGGATGGTTACTAGACTCAGTACAATTCCGCCAACAAGAATTAGATCAAAACGCTTGGTAAAGAGCCGAATATTCTCATCGTCGGAAAGAAGCCAGGCTAGAAAAAGGCTAATAAAACCAAAAATGATCGATTGTCGAAATCCGAAATCGCTGCTGATTCGCCAAATGGTCATTATCCCGAGGCCGGTTAGCATTGTGGCAATTGGGAAAATGAACAATTCTATGGTCTTCTGACGCTTGAGGACTAGCTTATTTAAAATAAAGACCGACACAAACCAACTTGCATAACCGATCCAATGTTTCCAAAGAAAACCGCTATTAAAATTTTGGTAGATTAATGTGTTTGATAAGGACAATGCAAGCGAATAAATAAATAAGATTGCCGCTTGTAGCGCGAACAACACCTGATATTTTTTCTTAGGATTAAGTAGGATCGCAATCAATGGATTAACGAATATATTTTTTTACCAAAACGCCTAATCGATTTTTTGTTTCCACGGGAATTGCCGCTGGGTTTGTGATCAGCGCGTCAGCTAATGCTGATTGGCAGGAACAGGTTGGTTCGGCGCTAAGAGTTTTTACCAAGTTTTTGATCGATTCTTGCGCAACCTGCGTATTGCTATTTAGGGTGCGAATCACCATTTCTACAGTGACCGGCTCATTTGAGGTGTGCCAGACATCATAATCGGTGACGTGAGCCATAGTGGAATAGCAGATCTCCGCTTCGCGGGCAAGAAACGCTTCTGGCGAGGCCGTCATACCGATGATCGACATACCCCAGGTACGGAAAGTATTCGACTCTGCTTTGGTCGAGAACCTGGGTCCTTCGATGGTAATTAGGGTTCCACCTTTATGAGCTATAGCGCTGGTCGCTGTTACCGCATCAAATACTTGCGAGCTTAGGTCATTGCAAAAAGGATCGGCAACCCCAACATGGGCAACCAAGCCGTCAGAGAAAAATGTACGTACGCGATCCTTGGTGAAATCAAAAATTTGGTCAGGGATGACGATTTCACCAGGTTTAAAATCCTCACGAAGCGATCCACAAGCGCTAATACTCACTATTTGTTTCACCCCTATGGATTTGAGAGCGTAAATGTTAGCCCTATAATTTACCTCGGTGGGGTTGATGAAATGACCGATACCATGACGCGCTAAGAATGCGACATTCGTCCCACCAATTTCGCCAATGGTGATGGGTGAGCTGGTCTCGCCAAAAGGGGTTTGGACTTTCATTTCATCAAGGATGGTTAGGTCCTTCATTGAATAAACGCCAGACCCACCAATGATTCCCAAAGTTACCTTATTCATATATGCTCCATTTATAAAATGATCTTGATACGTTCGTCACCGAATCGGATCATATCCTCGTTTACTAATATGGTTGGATTCGTGAGTTTATTGTTATTGAGGTAAGTTCCATTGCGCGAACCCTCATCTTCTATCCACCATTGTTCATCGGTGTAGCTAATGGTTGCGTGTCGGCCAGAAACGGATGGGTCGTTGAGAATTAAGTCGCACTGCGAACCACGACCGATTTTGATCGTCTCAATTTTAAATTCTTTTAGATGATGGATCTTCGCTTCCGAGTCCAAAATTCCAAAAGTGATGATCGAATTCGTTGAGCCTAGTTGTTTTGGTGTCGATTGTGAGAAAAACTTCCATAAGTAATAGAAAATGACAATAAGGAAGACATATAACAAAAAAGCTTCAAAAAATCGCAGAAAAAGTAGGAATACGCCCATATCATCCCTAATTATAAAGGGTTAAAGCACCTGAATTTTGATCGGAGCAGTTCCAGATTCATCATCTTCAGATTCATCCTGCATAAAGATCAATGTTGTTTTTCCAATAAAAAGGACATCTCCTTGTGCGAGAATTTTTTGAGAGATGTTTTCGCCGTTAATTTTTGTCCCGCCTGAAGATTTGAGATCAAAATAATGATACCGATCATTGATCAAGCGTATTTGACCGTGATTGCGAGAGATGTAGGCATCTTCAATACAAATGTCGTTTTCGGTGTTCCTACCAATGGTAGTGAGATCTGCGTAAAGTTGATAAGATCGTTTTGTTGTTGTGAGTAAAAAACCATTTCCATATTCCCGCGATGCGTCACTTAGCTGAATCGTTTTGGTTGGCTCATCTCGCAGACCTTCAAATAGGATCACTTTAAATTCCTCGTTTAATTGAACATCACATAGAATGGTAATGATCAAAGAATCAGCGGAAATTGGTAATGAAGGATTGTTTACAAGTTTATTCGCGATCTGCTGGTCGAGATCAGTGATCATTTCAAATTTTTTATAGGTGCTTGCCGATAATCGGATCTCGATCTCAAGAAAGGATGTTTTTGATTCGAGCGATAGTCCCACCATTTGTTCAGTGATCTTATTAACAATCGAGTCGATCTGATGTAGAAGAATTCTTTGTGGTGAGGGGGCTATGCCATGAAGGAACTTATTTAATATACCCATATTTTTTGTTTCCTGTTCGAATTCTAATATAGAATAAGCATTTATCCCAAACCCGGAAAAATCGAGGCCAAAATGAAAAAACCTTTAGTGATACTAACCAGACCCTTACCAAACGATTGGCTAACGCTTTTAGATGACAAAGTGAACCTAGTTATCGGCGATACGACGATCGGAATCAATTCAAAGAATGTAGAAATGGCTTTGCAGGATGCTGCCGGAGTTATTTGTCTTTTATCGGATAAATTAGATGAATCCGTGTTGGCAAAAGCACCGAAGTTACGGGTTGTAAGCATCATGGCGGCCGGCTACGACAATGTGGACGTTGCTGCCTGTACCGCGAGAAAGATACCGGTTGGTAATACTCCAGGTATTATGACAAACGCCACCGCGGATATAGCGATGGGATTGCTATTGTCGATCACTCGTAAAATAGAGAAAGCCAGCGCGGATGCAAGAAATGGTTTATGGCAGACGTGGTCACCTACAGGTTGGTTGGGAAGTGAATTAGATGGTAAGACCATCGGAATTCTTGGAATGGGAAAAATTGGTAAGGCGGTCGCGAAGAGAGCTTCCGCCTTTGGAATGAAGGTGATCTATTACAGCAGATCAACGGTAGTAGAAGGGGATTATTATCGATCGGCGAATTTAGAAGATCTGTTGGGGAATAGCGATGTTGTGAGTTTGCATTGTCCACTTACTAATGAAACTATGAGCCTGATCAACGCGCATTCGTTGAAATTGATGAAAAGATCCGCGATTTTGATCAATACATCTCGGGGAAAAGTGGTTGATCAAGAGGCGTTGGTTGAGGCGTTGAAAATGGGAACGATCGCCGGGGCAGCCCTTGATGTTACTGATCCTGAGCCATTACCGGCCAGTCATCCCTTATTCCATCTGGAAAATTGCTTGATCCTTCCACATATCGGGTCCGCTACAGTGGAAACTCGGAAAAAGATGGCGGAAATGGCTTGTATTAATTTATTGGCTGGATTAGTTGGTCAAAAAATGCCGAACGTGGTTGATGGTTCTGTTTACCAGTAGGATTTTCCCTTTTAT
>CAIRYE010000009.1 GCA_903882765.1 uncultured Anaerolineae bacterium | reverse complement strand
CTGATTTTGATACCGTTCCCGATTTTGCCTTAGAATGGATCATGGATAGATTGAATCACCGGCCTAGGAAGTGCCTCGGTTACAAAACACCGTACGAGGCATTTCATGAACAGTTAGTTGCACTTCAATGTTGAATTCAGGGTTATTATAAAAAGAGTAAGTTCCCATTTATCCGAAAACGCAAACTTGCCGCGAGGTAAGGGCGCAAAGTTATGGGTCTGCCCAAAACAGATCGCCAGACTGCCGAAGAGAACGTTCCGCGGCAGTTTTTTTATTGCCCGGGAGGTTCAAAAAATCAAACCAAAGGATAAAGGAAAAGATATGAAAAAAAGCTTGTTCAGTTTATTGCTCGTGGTTGTTCTACTGCTTAGCACTTTCGGCATCGCTGCCGCCGTCACCGATGGCGAACCCGATGGCGAAGGCCACCCCTACGTTGGCTTATTGATCTTCGATGTGGACGGCTCCCCAGCATGGCGATGCTCCGGCACGCTCATCTCCCCAACCGTTGTGCTCACTGCCGGCCATTGTACTGATGGCGCAACCGGTGGTCGCATCTGGTTCGAGAGCGACGTTCAGAACATCCAACCAAAAACCTACCCCTTCGCTGGCCCCACCACGGTAGAGTTTTCTAATATCTTCACCCACCCCGATTTCGGCAGCGGCTCGTTCGTGCTGCACGATCTTGGCTTGGTAACCTTATCCCAGCCCATTGTGATGGATGAGTACGGCACCCTTCCCACCGCTGGCCAGCTCGATGCGCTCAAAACCAAACGTGGCGTAAAGGATGTAACCTTTACCTCCGTCGGCTACGGTTTACAAAAATCCTTCCCCGACGCAACCGCCTGGAAAGAATCCGCCCTGAAGATCCGTATGGTAGCGTACCCCCACTTGCTGCAGATCAACGTGCCCGGTTACACCGGCGATTTCTCGATGCTGCTCTCCAACAACGCCGCTACCGGCGGCACCTGCTTTGGTGATTCCGGCGGGCCAAACTTCTTGGGCAAAAGCACGGTCGTCGCGGCCGTAACATCCTTCGGCATCAACAGCAATTGTGCCGGCACCGGCGGCGTTTTCCGGCTCGATAAACAACCCCTGCTCGATATGATCAACGACTACGTGGCGAGCCACTAAAGTCCCCTCACGCAATTAACACAACGCCCGCGTCAGTTCAACGCGGGCGTTTTTGATTCATTGGTATAGGTAAATTTAGTTCGAGTATACGATTGTCCGGGGCGGCAATACCATTGATCGATCCATATCACCCTAACAACCCCCATTTCTTTGACTTATTACCCCGCAAAGGCTAAAATGATTTATACTGAATAGTCGTATTAACCATTTGACCCAGGAGCAGGATTTTGGTCACCACAAACCCCGGCAAGTACATCATTGGTTTAACAGGCAATATTGGCACCGGCAAAAGCCTAGTGCTCAAGATGCTGGATCAAAAAGGCGCTCATATCATCGATGCCGACGTTATCTCACGCCGCGCGATGCTCAAGGGTGCCCCAGCCTTCCAATTGGTGGTGGATGCGTTTGGCAAGTGGCTGCTCGACAACGAAGGCGAGATCGATCGCGTAAAACTCGGCCGCCTCGTGTTTAGCGACCCCGCCGCCCTCAGTATGTTGGAAAGCATCATCCACCCCTTTGTCCGCGAAGCCATCAACCTGTTGATCGAAGGCTACGAAGGCCCGAAAGAGATCATCGCCATCGAAGCGGTGAAACTACTGGAAGGCCCCCTAAAGGATCTATGTGACACGATCTGGGTCGTAACGGTGCCGCAGAAAATAGCGTTGCAGCGCCTTATTAGCAAGCGTGGCATGTCCGAAGAAGACGCCCGCCAACGAGTCGATTTTCAGGGTGACGACAGCGAAAAGATAGCCGCCGCCACTGTGCTGATCAACAATGAAGGAAGCGCCAGTGACACTTGGAACCAAGTTTCCGCCGCCTACAACCAGATCATCCGCGAACGGCAGGAAGCCGCCGCCCTGGCAGCCGAAAGCCCGCTAAGGCGTGTTCGCCCCGCTGAAATGGAAGAATTACGCAAGTTCATTAACCTAGCCGGCGCCAGCGCGGAAGGCAAAGCGCCCTTCATCCCTACCGATGACCGCGCCTTTTTCTTCCTAAAGCAGCAACGCAAAATGGTGGCGGTAGCAGGCTGGTTTGCCGAGAATTACATCGCCCGCCTCACCGACTTGTTCGTAGACCCATCCTTGGATGCCGAAAGTGAAAGCAAAGCCATCCTCGACCTCATTGATACGGTCGAACGTGAAGCTAGCACTTTGAGCTGCGAAGTGGTACTTCTCTTCCTGCCCACCAAATTTGCCAGCACCGATCTGCGAAGCATGCTTGCCAGCCAAGGCTTTGAAAGCAAAGACGCGGCAAACCTAGGCCTACGAGCCTGGACAGAAGCGGCGAAAGAGCAAGAACTGGAAGACAGACTTTTGCTGGTAAAGACCCTGAACGCCGAGCGGGTGCTAAAACCCCTATAAAGCGCGAAGGCAAGTTTTGATTGATAACGAATGACTGATTTTTTTAACGAGATCTTCTTCTTCTTTTTACGGATCAACTGGTTAAGCATCTTGGATATCGCCCTGGTGACGCTGGTTTTCTTTGCGTTGCTGCACTTCCTGCGCGATACCCAGGCTATGGTGCTGCTGCGCGGCGCCATCTTCCTGCTGGTGCTCATGGCCATCATCAATATGATCGTCGACCTGCCCGCCTTCAGCTGGCTGGTCACTACCACCCTGCCAGCGCTGATCGTGGCTGTACCGGTCATCTTTGCCCCCGAAATACGTAAAGCCCTCGAGCGCATTGGTCGCGCCGGCACTTTTGTGCCTATCACCAACCGCAAAGAAGAAGACCAAGTAAAGAAGAGCATCTCGATGGTGGTCGATGCCGCCGCTCGTCTTTCCTCCCGCCAGCACGGCGCGCTCATCATTATGCAGCGCTTCGATAACCTGGATGATTTTGTGAACAGCGGCGTGCGCCTTAACGCCCTGGTCACCCCAGAGCTGTTGCTGCAGATCTTTTACCCAAACACCCCCCTGCACGATGGCGCAGTCATTGTAGATAAAATGATGATCCGCGCCGGCTCGTGCGTACTGCCCTTATCGTCCAGCGGTATCCTTAGCACCACCCCCGATCGGCAAATGGGCACCCGCCATCGCGCCGCATTGGGCATCTCAGAGGTATCAGACGCCATCGCGGTAGTGGTCTCCGAAGAGACCGGCTCCATCTCCATCGCCCACGCCGGCAAAATGATCCGCCGGCTCGACCCCGAGCGCTTGGGCAACATTCTCAACGCCTTCTACAATGCCGAACGCGCCGGCGATGGCTTCTTCCAACAGCATTTTCCTTACTTATTCGGGGGCAAAGAATGACCCTGATCAAGTGGATCGTACGAAATCTAAAAACATTCGTGCTCGCCTTTGCCCTAGCGGTGATCGTGTGGATCTCTGCTGTCAACACCTCAGACCCCACCGTAACGCGCGATTACCCTCAAGCCATAAAGCTAGAGGTGATCGGGTTAGATCCATCCTTGGTGGTAGTTGGCACCCTGCCCGAAATGGTCACCGTTTCGATGATGGCGCCGATCTCAGTGTGGGATAGTATGACCCAAACAAACGGTGAAGTTCGTGCCATCCTAGATCTCTCAGGACTAAAAGCCGGTAAGCACGCTCTAAAAATTCAACCGCAAGTTAGTTTTAGGCCGGTGCAAATTGTTGGCCTTTCGGTAGAAAAAGTAAGCATTGATCTGGAAGAATTAGGCAGCGTAAAATTACCCGTTTCGGTAGTGCTGCGCGGCGAACCCGCCATTGGTTACAAAACCAGCACCGCCCAAATGGAAGTGCGCGAAGTAACCGTATCTGGCCCGCGATCTATGATCGACAAAGTGAGCAAAGCCCAGGTAGAGATCGGCATCGCCGGCCTTCGCCAGGATATTCAGCAAGAATTGCTGGTAGTGGTGTTGGATACCAATGGGCGCACTTTGGAAGATCTGAATATCAACCCCTTCAAGATCAGCGTGAACCAGCCCATCATACAGCTTGGCGGCTACCGCGATATCGCCGTAAAAGTGAATATCAGCGGCCAACAAGCGGGTGGCTACCGCGTTACCAACATTTCGGTGTTCCCCCCCGTGGTCACGGTTTACTCACAAAACCCCGCCCTCATCGCCGATATGCCCGGCTTTGTAGAAACTGAGCCTTTCAGCCTAAACGGTGAAGCCGCCGACATCAACGCCAGCATCCCGCTAGTGTTACCCAACGGCGTCACCATCATCGGCGAACAAACGGTCAAGGTGCAGGTGGGCATTTCCGCCATCGAAGGCAGCCTAACCCTAAAAGGACTTCCCGTTGAGATCATCGGTGTAGGGAATGGTCTAACAGCACTCTTCTCGCCCAACGTTGTGGACCTGATCATCACCGGCCCCATTCCAATGCTTGATTCGTTAAAAACCGGTGACATTAAGGTAATATTAGACCTAACCGGATTAAAAGTAGGGAAACATACCCTCGATCCGATGGTTCAAATACTCATCAACGAGATCAAGGTACAAACCATCAACCCTGGCACTATTGAGGTTACAATTACACCCGCGGGAAGCCAACCAACCCCGCTTCCGTAACCTTGTTCCATTGTTAATATTTACGTTTTATTAGGAAAGAAAGAATGACAAAACCTGTAGTAGCACTTGTGGGACGCCCAAATGTTGGGAAGAGCACACTATTCAACCGCCTCGCCGGCGAACGTCTGGCAATTGTGGATGACACCCCCGGTACCACCCGCGACCGTATCTTCTCGGAAGCGGAATGGTCTGGCCATTCGTTTACCATCATTGATACGGGTGGTATAGACCCCACCCACGGTGGAAAGACCCCGCTTTCTGTGGGTTCCTCCGATTTTATTGCCGATATTAAACAGCAAGCCCAAGTAGCCATCCGCGAAGCGGATGTGGTGCTTATGCTTACCGATGGCCAAACCGGCCCCACCCCCGCCGACCATGAGATCGCCGAGATCCTTCGCCGCAATCAGAAACAAGTCGATGGGGATTACTTCCCACCCATCCTTTTGGTGGTGAACAAATGCGAAAGCCTCACCGAACGCAATAGCGCCAGCCAATTTTACGAACTTGGCCTAGGTGACCCCTATGCCATCAGCGCCGTGCATGGCACCGATACCGGTGACCTGCTGGACGCGTTGATCGATTTCTTCCCAGAAGAAACCCCCAGCGAACATGATGACTCGGTGAAGATCGCCATCGTTGGCAAGCCTAACGCCGGCAAATCCAGCCTGCTCAACCGCTTGGCCGGCGCCGAACGCAGCATCGTTAGCCCCATCGCCGGCACCACCCGCGATTCGGTCGATACCCTGCTGGATGTGGACGGCATCAGCGTTACCCTCATCGATACCGCCGGTATTCGCCGCCGCGGCCGCATCGACCCCGGTGTTGAGAAATACAGCGTGGTGCGAGCTTTCAAATCCATCGAGCGAGCCGATGTTGCCCTGCTGATGATCGACGCGGTAGAAGGCATCACCGCCCAAGATACCCACATCGCCGGGTATATTTTGGATGAATGGAAGAGCTGCGTGGTGTTGGTAAACAAATGGGACGCCATCGAAAAAGATAGCTACACCATGGAAGAATACACCAAAAAAGTTCGCCAAGAATTGAACTTTATGGATTATGTACCGATCCTGTTCATCTCCGCAAAAACCGGCCAACGAGTAGACCAGGTACTGCCCTTAGCCCTGCAAGTGCAAGAAGAGCGCCTTGCTAGGTTATCTACCTCCAAGATCAACGCCATCTTACAAAACGCTATGGATTACCAGCCGCCACCCACGCACGCTGGCATCATGCTCAAGATCTACTACGGCACCCAGGTTCGCTCCGACCCACCCACCTTCGTGTTGTTCGTCAACAATCCCAAGCTGCTGCACTTCACCTACCAGCGCTACCTCGAAAACAAGATCCGCGAAGATTACGGCTTCCTCGGCACCCCCATCAAACTAGCGGCCAAAGGTCATAAAGACAAAGACAAGTAAACCCAAACCGGTAAGGGCAACCCCCTTACCGGTTTTTTCTTTTCCCCGCAAGTCGATCCCGATCGATAAGCAATCCATCCCACATCACCAACTGACCAGCATTATCCCCCGCAAAAGCATTACCCTCACATCAGCCCAACCGAAGCCCCGAAGATGAGCTGCCCAAGAAATTGTCCTTCTCCAAACTTCTGTTCTTCTTCGTGTCCCCGTTTGGCTCCATCGAGACCGGAGCGCCTTCCCATAAACCCCCCTTGATCTTGCCTTTCTTCGAATTTCTGCACTTCTCCGTGTCCATTGTGCCTTTGTGTGAGCCGCCCTTGATCTTGCCCTTCCCTCCCTCGCCTTTCTTTGCCGTCTCCGCGCCTTAGCGTGAACCCGCCCTTGATCTTGCACTTACCCTAAGTTCTGCTCTTCTTCGCGCCCTTTGCGTCCTTCGCGGGAGCCGCCCTTGATCTTACCCTTCCCTCCCGCGCCTGAGCGTGAACCCACCCTTGATCTTGCACTTACCCTAAGTTCTGCTCTTCTTCGCGCCCTTTGCGTCCTTCGCGTGAGCCGCCTTTGATCTTGCCCTTCCCCCAAACAATAAAAAAGAGGCTGTCCTTTCGGACAGCCTCTCGCTTTTCAATCGTAGAACTATATCTTACTCAACGCGGGGCGCAAGCCAGATGGCTTCATCATCGGTATTGGCGCCGTTCGAAAGGACTTCGATGACCAGTT
>CAIRYE010000008.1 GCA_903882765.1 uncultured Anaerolineae bacterium | reverse complement strand
GCCGTGACTGTAGCAAAAAAGAAGACGATGCGCAAATAGCGCAAGCGAAGATTGGGTTTTTTCATAAGGTTTTAATTTCATTGTAACGTATTTACTAGGTCGGAAACCAAGAACGGGGGTGGATAGAGCTTGAAAGACCTTATTTGGCTTCCGGGTTTATTTGCTTTACCAATAATTTCGGCAAATTATTCTCTGAGTTTCCATATCGTATTGTGTTGATGGATCAACCTGATCATTGGGAATCAAAAGGCTGGACAATTCCAAAAATTTCTTCCTCCAAAATCGGAATGGTTCGCCACGCCCCATATTTTGAAAGATGATTATCGTCGAAATAAAGCAAGCGGTCATGTTTATCAATAAATTTGCATTCCACTTCCTTGCAGAAGGCTGGGGTAATATCGATGTAACCGATCAAATTATTATGAGTTTTCATTATATGAGCGAACAAAGTTCGCTCAATGAAGGTATATTTTTCAGCAGGTTTGCTAGGAATTTTGATAATGGTTCGTAGGTCCCTTTGAGTGACAGTGCTAACAAAATAGGCATTGACAATGTTGGTTGGAGGTAGGGGAGGCGATCCTAGTATGATCACCTCTTTACCAAGTGATTCTAAAACGGTTATCATTTCACCAATTTGTTCAGTCTTCATTTCGATCCCAGATCTGGCAAACCATCTCGAAGAAATAATGACAGTTTTAATGGAGGGATTTGCTTTAATATGGTCAATCACACTGTTGTTGAAAAGGATACATATTTCATCTTTGCTACTTAAGGACTTAAGCAAGTAAGGTTTACAACCAGGGCTAGTGACCACCTCAATGGGAATGGAATTGTTTTTAGCGATTAATTGAAATGCAGGGAATAAGGCTTGGGCATAAGAATCACCCCAAACAAGATATTCAGCCTTGGAAGATTTGGGAGGAAATTTACAAGTTGTAAAAGGATGTTTTTTGCTGAGGTTGTTTTTACCATAATAAGAGCACTTTACGAATTCGTTTGGGCTGGTCTTTTGCAATTCATTGAGCGTTGGATAACTTTTGTATCGATCTGGAATTCCTTTTTCGGAAGTAATATACCAACCAACGATCACGAGAACCGCTGTTCCCAGCACGAACGCGGCAAATACCGCTCTCTTTGAAATTAATTCTCGGTTACGGAAAGGATTTTCAACCAATAACCAAGACAATGTCGCTAACAGGAAGGACGTGGCAATCATCATTACCCACTGGAAAGTTGTTGGGGTAGCAATGATGAACAATTTACCAAACACAAAAATTGGCCAATGCCAAAGGTAAAGGGAATAAGATATATTTCCGATAAATCGAAGGGGTGACAGGCTGAGTAGTTTTTGAACGATTCCCTTGTTACCCGAACCGCCAATTAATAAGAAAGATGTTCCGATGACGGGGTAAAGAGCGTTTGTTCCCGGAAATCGGGTAGAGTTTGTGAATGTAAAAATAGGATAAAAAATTAACGCCAGCCCAATAACTGAAAGAACCGCTTTTCCTTTTCCACTCGAAACTGTGATCCCTAAAATGGCGATCAAGCTGCCCGCAAGCAACTCCCAAGCTCGATGTTGAGGGAAAAAAAAGGCAGTTGTTGGGTTGGATATCACTTGCATCTGGCTGAAGATCAAAGAAAGAATAGCCAAGAGAATGAGGATTATCAGTTTGTTCTTTTTTTGGAATCTAGATAACCCCCAGAGAAGTAATGGAAGAACCAAGTAAAATTGTTCCTCAACAGATAAGGACCAAGTATGTAATAGTGGATTTAGACTGGATTTTGCGTCGAAATAATCCGATGTAGAGTTGAAATAAAAGTTAGATGATGAAACAGCTGTGCTTAGGGCAGTATTGGCAAGTTCATTAAAATTGGATCCGTCCAATAAAAAATACCCAGCCGCCAATATCACGATCATCACGACAAATAAAGCTGGGAATATTCTTCGAACGCGCCGCTCGTAGAACCCTAATAAGCTGAAATTTTCGGTTTTGATACTCTTTTCGATGATCGTTGTAATGAGAAAACCTGAAATGACAAAAAAAATATCCACCCCAACATATCCGCCTGATACATATTTAACTTTTGCATGATATAAAAGCACGGCCAAAACAGCAAGTGCCCTTAGCCCATCAATATCTGACCTATATGTAGAATTTTGTGTTGGAGCGATCATCAAACACCTTAGGTAGAAAAAATAGTATAATTGGCAAAATTATAAATGGTAAGACACGAATTGACTCTACACTTTCGTAAGGTTTTAAATCCAAGAAGCATCCATACTTCTTAGTTGGCATAGGGGATTAAAAGGAAAAAAAACCTGAGACTTACGAAATCTTGGGAGTAGTTAGCTCAATGATGATCTACAATTAAAAAAGTGGAAGAATGGGTTATTTGGGGGGGGGAAATTTGATTATGTTACTGTTAGCCCAATTGGAAGAGCAAACGCTTAGCTGTGGTTGCTAATATTTTTGCTATACATGAAAAAATGAAAATGGAAGGGATATACAACCAAATCAACGACAACGTTCCCCTCGCAGGAATCGAACCTACAACCAACAGCTATTGAAGCTGTTACTCTATTCGGGGATCCAACTGGTTTTCGTATCATATAACCTCTATATATGGGGGTATATGAGGTTTCACTACCATATCTATGACAAAGTGCCCTCGGCGGGGATCGAACCCACAACCGACAGCTTAGAAGGCTGGCGCTCTATCCATTGAGCTACGAGGGCATTTAAACGAGCTAATATTATAACGCCGGACGGATACCTTTGTAAACCCGCACACCTGAAATGGTGATCAAAATGGTGTTGGCTGGGCGGTTGATCTTTTCAGCTAACTCATCAGAGGATAGCGGTTGGTTGCCATTCTGTAAAAAGACACGGAATATGCTTTCCACCATTTGGGTTTCTGATGAGATAAAGCCCTCGACCTGCGAACAATGCGAGAGCATGAGTTGTTGAAGGGCATCCATTTCAATCACTTCCCCGGTTTCGGGGTCAACAAAATCGATGGTAGTCTGGTCTGGGTTTTCTTCGAAGTAAGTTTTGTGCTGAGGGCATAAAAGACCGCGCAGGTGAACATGCCAATCATTTTCATTCTGTTTCCACCAATCGAAGTCGATGTGATAGGGAGTTTTTCGGGTAGGTTTGATGAGGGACATGGTTATTTTCCTTCTACCGGGGTATCAACGATGCGGTAATGTAAGTCACCAACATGGGTGAATTTTTCAGATGAATTAAGGATAGCCAATAGGGGCGCTGGGGGTATACGCAAGAGGATGTTGACCGCGGAGTAAATTTCTTCAGCATGTACATTGCCTTGCGGGTTCAGTTTGGTCAATTCGATCATTACATCGCGGATGATACGTTCAGGCCCTCTGGTAGATCGTTTGATATGATCGATCGCTGAGTCAATCGAAGCAATATCGGGAACCACAATGGCGAGCCTTTCGTTGTATTCGCCCGAAACCTCTTG
>CAIRYE010000007.1 GCA_903882765.1 uncultured Anaerolineae bacterium | reverse complement strand
TTCCGCCTCCGATAGATCAGGCGCGATCTTTACCAACAAGGGGAGTTTCTTTTTATGGCTGATCTCTTCCATCTTACGCTGGTCGTGCAGCGACTTTAGCAATAACGAGAGCTGCTGCCGGCCTTGCAAGCTTCGCAGCCCCGCCGTATTGGGCGAGCTCACGTTGATGGCAATGTAATCGGCATAGCGGGCAAAGTTTTGCAATAACGAAAGGTAATCTAACACCGCTTCTTCGTTGGGAGTATCTTTGTTCTTGCCAATATTGATGCCCAAGACGAAAGGGTAGGTTGGAATTTTTTTCGCTTTGCGAACATCAAAACCACTGATCCGCTCCATAGCGTTTTTGGTTAGGTTCGGGTTGAGCCTTGCCTGGGCATACTCTGTTCCCTTACTTGGAAAGCCCATGCGATTGATGACGGCTTCATCCTCGATCAACCGAAAGACCCGCGGCTTCGGGTTACCGGGTTGCGGGCGAGAGGTCACTGTTCCCATCTCGATATGCCCGAAACCGAGCGTGCCCAACCCAACCAATGCTTCACCATCTTTATCGTATCCCGCCGCTAAGCCAACCCTGTTGTTGAACTTGAGCCCAAACACTTCCACCGGCTGATGCGGCGCGGCGTAGAGGCGACGCAAAACCCCGCGAACCGGTGGAATCGCGCCTGCCAGCCGTAACAATTGCAAGGTGAGGTGATGAGCCTGTTCGGGTTCAAGGTTGAACAATAGATCGCGTATCGTTGAATAATTCATTCTGCTTTGCCTGTCTTTTCTCTAATTTGCCGCAACACCTTTGCGGCTCGTCGCGCGCGCGTTTCTGGTTGTATCGCTTCGGTTATATGCTTGGCATACTCTCGTTGGTGGGTATAAGCCATTGCTATAAATTCCGCCAGCGCGGCCTTGTCCTGTTCAAACAAGGCGGTTAGCTCCGCCGGTATTTCAACAACGCGTGGTTCTGTGTCTTCCCACAAACTCACCCGCACCACATCTCCAAACCCTTTCCCGATCTTTTGCCGTATTTCTTTCACAATGATCAGGATATGGCGCTCGCTGCCCATGCGCTGAATGCTGCCGCGGTAAGGCTGCCCTTCAATATCCGCTACGATCTTCACCTTCTTTTTCCCGAAGATGGCTTCAATATCGAATGGGATCTCTACGTAAGCACCCGGGCCGCCAGGATCCAAAATGACCGCCTCGAAGGTGATCTTTTTTTCAACCAGATCATTCATAAAACGCCGTTCGGCTTGGGTTGTTGTAGTGTGCCATCACTTCATCCAAGATGCGTTGGTTGGTTCGCGAGGTAGATAATATAGGTAGTTCCCGCAGTGGGAAAAAGCCGACCTGCAATGTCTCATAGCTGCCCCGTGGCTCGCCGCCAATGATGGTGCATAAAAACACCAGCTTGTAAGCGTGAAAGAGATCGCGCGGCTCAGATCTGTTGTTGTTAAAAACGCCAACTAGCCTATCGATCTTAACGTCAAAGCCGCTCTCTTCCTTCACTTCGCGAATCACCATCTCCGCCGCCGATTCACCAATATCGGCCCAACCGCCAGGCATAGACCAACGGCCATCCGCCAGCTCTTTCACTAGCAGGATCTCGCCATTTTGAATGATCGCTCCGCGTACATCCACCTTGGGAGTGGGGTAGCCGCGCTGCATCGCGAAGGTTGACATCACTTCTTCGGTAGCGAGCATGCTATGCTGGGCTATGATCTCAGCGCTGATCTCTTGCAAGCGTCTATAGCGCTCAATATCAAAAGCATCTTCATCTTCATGAAAAGGCTTAGCGTTATAAGTGAGGCCCGATTGCGATAGGGTATAGATCTCGCGGGCATACGCCAACCATTTTTCATGATCCATCAAATTTACTTTCTCGACCCAGCCAAAAAAGCGCGTGTAGCTTCGATCAAGGCTGCATCCACCGCGCCGTTCTTTTGCCAATGGTCCAACATTTCGCTGATGGTGAGCACGGAATGCATCACAACATTCACTTCCGCCAAGCCTTCTTTCGCCCCGCTTTCCCGGTCCACCAACACCACCACATCACTCACCTTCAAGCCAGCCGCGGTTAGTTTATCGATCGCCTCAAACTTACTGCCGCCAGTGGTGGCAAGATCATCGATCACCACCGCTGTTTCGCCAGCCTTGTATTGTCCTTCGATCTCGGCCTTGGTGCCATACTCCTTCACTTCCTTGCGAGGATAGATCATTGGGTAGTTGCCAGCCAAGCTAATGGCGGTGGCGATGGGGATGGCGGCGTAAGGCAAGCCGGCTAGGCGATCAAATTTTAGGTTCGCCAACAGCGGCAGGTACGCCTCGCCCACCGCGCGAAGCAAGGCGGGGAAGGTGATGATGTTGCGCAGGTCGATATAGATAGGTGATTTTAGCCCACTCTTTAGAGTAAACTCACCAAACTTGATCGAGCCGCTTACGAGCAGCCCATCGATCAGTTGTGTTTTTAAGGATTCATTCATTTTTATTCCTTGTAGTTTATGGATGTTGGATCGCTCGGGTAACCGCCATTACTTCATCCCGCAGATTCGCCGCGGCAAGGGCAACATCCGCCGCGCGTGATATGGCGCGTGATACAGGCAGGAGCACTCCTTTACCATCCGGTCGAAGTCCGGCACGCAACGCGCTTTCGAGATCACCGCCCTGAGCGCCTACGCCCGGAGCTAATAACCAAGCGCTCGGGTTTACCTTGCGAACGCGCTTCATCGCTTCGGGCTGGGTTGCGCCAACTACCAAACCGATGTTGTTCTTGGTGTTCCACTGCCCCGCCAAGCCTGCCACATGCTCATAGAGCAGCTCGCCGCTCTGCAAGGGCAGGTCCTGAAGATCGCCGCTGCCAGGATTGCTGGTTTTACACAGCAAAAACACGCCCTTCTCGGGCTCGGCGATGAATGGGTCGATCGAATCTTTGCCAAGGTAAGGGTTGAGGGTAATGCAATCAGCTTTTAGGGTCTTGAACGCTGAGATGGCATACGCCTCGGCGGTGGACGAAATATCACCGCGCTTGGCATCAAGCACCACCAAGATCTTCGACCCCAGCCGATCCGATTGCTCTTGTACGGCTTGCACCACTTCCTCCAAGGCTTTCCACCCGTCCGCGCCAAACTGTTCGAAGAAGGCGGCATTGGGCTTGAAGGCGGCCGCATAGGGGGCGGTCTTTTTCACTAGGTTTAGGCTAAACTTGAGCGCGCTTAGGGCGTTGTTCTGCTCTAAATCCGCCTTGTGCGGGTCTAAACCTACACAAAGCAGCGAGGAGCAATCATCCACACGTCGTTCCAAAAAGGTAAAAAAGCTCTCCATGGATGATCTACGCCTTGCCCAAAACCATGGCAAGCAACGCCATTCTCACGTACAAGCCATACTCCATCTGACGGAAATAAGCGGCACGGGGATCATCATCAAAATCGGGGCTGATCTCGCCAACACGGGGCAGAGGGTGCATTACGATCATCTCTTTTTTAGCGGCCTTCATGATCTCAGGATCGATCACATAAGCGCCTTTCACTTTGTCATAATCTTCCGGGTTCTCAAAACGTTCTTTCTGAACACGGGTCACATACAGCACATCGGTCTCGGGCAAAACTTGCTCTAAGGAGCGATACTCCGCCTGTGCCACACCCTTGGCCTTCACTTCTTCCATCACAGCCTCGGGCATACGCAGGATCTCGGGCGAAACGTAATTGAGTTTGACGTTGTACATCGAAGCCAGCCGCGCCAGTGAGTGCACGGTTCGGCCGTATTTCAGATCGCCCAGCATGGTGATGGTCTTACCATCGATGGTTTCAAGGCCCAATTCTTCGAAGATGGTAAAGGTATCGAGCAGCGCTTGGGTGGGGTGTTCGCCAACACCATCGCCGGCGTTGATGATAGGCTTTCGTGCCGCCTTAGCCGCGATAGCGGCGGCGCCGGTTTCGGGGTGGCGCAACACGATCACATCGGTGTAGCATTCCAAGGTGCGCACGGTATCAGCAAGGCTTTCCCCCTTCGAAACAGAGGAGTACTTCACCTCGTTGATCGGGATCACGCTGCCGCCCAACCGCTCCATGGCGGCGGTAAAAGAAGATGAGGTACGGGTAGAAGGTTCGTAGAACAAGTTCGCCAGGATCTTCCCCTTGAGCAAATCAAAGGTGCCTACCCGCTCTACCATGCCGCGCATCTCGTGTGCAACACCAAAGACATACTCCAAATTGGGTCGGTCAAATTGCTTTACCGAAAGGATATCCTTTCCGTACCACGGCGCGTTCTTATTCTCACCAAAGGGCAGGTGCGGATTGTTAGAAGTTGAGGGCATGTGAATCTCCTTTTTTGAATGGGGGTCTTAATTTTCTCGAATATTCTTGCCATAGCCAGGCGCGGCCAGTACGTTTCCATCGCGGTAGGCTTCCTGCCCGCGCAGAACCACGCGGCGCACGCGGCCGGTCACTTTCCAATTTTCATACGGCGTCCATCCGCATCGGCTATGCAGCTCGCTGGCATGGATCTCGTAGGTATCTGTCTCGTCAAAGTCAACCCAGG
This sequence comes from uncultured Anaerolineae bacterium, assembly GCA_903882765.1. GTDB lineage: Bacteria > Chloroflexota > Anaerolineae > Anaerolineales > Villigracilaceae > UBA5195. The sequence continues at coordinate 2,116 of CAIRYE010000007.1, read as the reverse complement.
TTTCTGCCTGCTCAGGCAGCTTAAAGATCTTCCGTGGGTTGGTCACGCTTTTTTCTAACAGCTGCTCAAGGGTCAAACGGCCCTCTTTCACGGCGGTGTACAACAGCGGCAGCATCGTCTCAACACCGGGGAAACCGGGTGGAGGGGTGGGGCTATCTTTTTCAGCTAAGGTATGGGGGGCGTGATCGGTGGCAAAACAATCGATCGCGTCTAGGTTCTCCCATAAGGCTTGGGCATCTTGTGGGGTGGCAAGGCGTGGGCGCACCTGGCTGCGGCCATCGGGCAGGCCGTCTTCGCAGCAATTGCCGGCGCTGGTCAGCGGGATCGCCCCATCCGCCAAAAACAAATGGTGCGGGCACACCTCGCAGGTCACCTTGATCCCTTTTTCACGGGCCGCTCGTATCAGAAGGATCTCTTCCTTTAAAGAAATGTGAGCGATATGGATCGGCTTATCGTACATTTGCGCCATCAGCAGAGCGGCGGCCATGCTGCGGCTCTCGCTGTGGGTAACGATGGGGGTGATCCCCGGCCATTTGGCAAAATGCTCCATCCACAAGGTCATGTCGTCCAGGCGTAGCTCGCCAAAGGTGCTATCCAAGTACATTTTTAGGCCGGCGGTTTGCGGTGCCAAGCGGGCTGCCTCAGCGGCGTTGCCCGGGCCGGCACCAATGAACTGAGCGTAATCGCAGCGTGCCTTTTGCCGGCCGGCATCCAACGCCACTCGCAGCGTTTCCTCATCAAAAACGGGCGGCTTGGTATTGGGCATCGCCAGCACCATGGTAACGCCCCCCGCCAGCGCGGAAGCCGTGCCGCTATCGAAATCTTCTTTATGGGTGGCGCCTGGTTCGCGCAAGTGTACATGGGGGTCTATCAAGCCGGGTAATCGAATCATAATCTTTTCTTTATTATAAGATTTTTATCGCATTCTGACTGCAGGCAAAAAAAGGGATTGGACAGGCAAAACCCATCCAATCCACTTCGAACCTTCAAAAACAACTATTTCGCGCCGCGGGTGGGGGCCTTGAACACCAAGAACACCAAGTTCATCGAGATGCCCAGGATAGCGGCAAAGACGATAGCGGGAATACCATTGGGGAAGAAGTAAGGGATCTGGAAGGGGAACAAGCCATTCGCCAGCGAAAGATTGCCGCCAATGCCGGTGATCAACACGATCGCGCCTACCGCCAACTGCTTGGGGTCAAACAAGTTGACCTTTTCAGATTGCAGCAAAGCGATACCCTGCATACCGATCACACCGAACAGGTAAATGCTCAGCCCGCCAACCACCGCCGCTGGCATGGTATTCACCAAAGCCACCAGCTTGCCAAAAAAGCCGAACACCATCGCCATCGCGCCAGCGGTCATCAAAACAGCCGTGGAATAATTGCGGGTGATCGCCATCAACGAGTTGTTCTCGCCATAATTGGTTCCGGCGCAACCGCCCATCAAACCAACGATAATGTCATCCGCGCCATCAGCTACCAAATTCAAGCCGATCTTTTCCTTGATGTTGTAAGGTTTGCGTCCCATCTCGCCGGCCAGTTCATCGATGTACAAGCTCATCTGATACAAGTGAGCGGTACTCTCGGGCACGGTAGCGATGAAAATGAGGGCAATACTGAGCGCCATACCCCACGCTTCGGGATTGGTGAACGCCGGGAACGTGAATTTAGGAAGTTCAAGCCAGGCATGTTGCGCGACCGGGGCGAAATTGACCAAACCGAAAGGAATCGCCACCACATAGCCGAAGATAGCGCCAAAAAGGATCGGCAGCATTCCCAGCAGACCTTTGCCTTGCAGGTACACCGAGAAAAGGACAGTGGCGATCATCGTAATGAAAGCGACGGTCCAGCTGGCGGTGGCAACTTCGGGGGCAGCCCAGTTACCGCTGTTTCCCAGGGCGGCATTGGCAAGCGCGATACCAATTACGATCGCCATCGAGCCGGTGATGATAGGAGGAAGCACCTTATCCAGCGCGCTTTTGCCTACCTTCATAATGAACAAGCCCACCAGGATCTCGAAGACCGCGGTGAGGACGATACCCACCTGCACGATCTGAACACCCTCGGGGCAGTAGAACACATTGGGGTCGGCATAACATTCCGGGGCAAATTTG
>CAIRYE010000006.1 GCA_903882765.1 uncultured Anaerolineae bacterium | reverse complement strand
TCACCAACAAGGTCAGCAATAACGGCGGGGTTTCGAGGATCATCTTCAGGAATGCCAGCTTCAACCTTACCAACAAGATCGGCGCCAACATCAGCTGCTTTGGTAAAAATACCACCGCCTACTCGCATAAAGAGGGCAAGGAGCGTTCCACCAAAACCAAACCCTAATAAAGCGTCCGGCGCGGCAGTACCCAAAACGATAAAGATGACCGTTCCACCTAATAAACCCAGCCCGTCGGTCAACATACCGGTGATCGTTCCGGTTCGGTAAGCAATTCGCAGTGCATCAGCAAAGGACCGACGTGAAGCAGAAGCTACACGCACATTTCCCTGAACTGCCATTCTCATGCCAATCTGACCTACGGTCAGGGAGAATCCAGCGCCCATTACAAACGCGATAGCTCGGGCAATACCAATGATCAGTTTTACCTGACCCTCGGTCATTCCCGCAAAACGGGTCATCGCTTCTTCACTTGGTGGCACGATATAAACAGAGAAGAACAACGCAACTGTAAGAACTAGAATCAATGGAAGGATTGATTTTAGTTGTTGTTTTAGGTAGGCATCAGCGCCATCCTTGATGGCACCCCAAACCTCTTGCATTTTTGGTGTACCGCTATCTTCCTTCATTATTTGATTGCGCAAAATCCACGCATAAAGCAGACCAATCAGTGCAATACCAAAGACGGCCCAAATGGCAATCGCCTCAAATTGCGTCAATCCATTTATTTGAATCAGATACATCAGTTAGCCTCCAAAAATTTGTATTTTTATTACAAAAAAACAACATCTTATGTCGGAATTTTACAATACTGACCCTAATAAAGCAAGAATATTATAACTTTCGGCACTATGTAATGTGATATTTGATAACTAAGTTTAAACAAAATTGGGTATTGCAAATTAAAAATATATATTGTATATTATTCGTTGGCACTGCTGATGTTTTCATCTGCTGTGCCTTATTTTTCGCAGATTTTCAAACAGAATATAAAACAAACAATTATGTAAGGTTTTTATGTCTTACTTCTCTTGAATTAAGGTATAAAAAAGGGTATTCTGTTTTTGATATCAAAAATTTTTAGGAAGCATGTTAGATGGATGAGCCACTATTGATAACCGAAGAAGAAGAAGAATATTCCCCCATAGCAAGAATGATCGAACTCGGGCGACAAAAATCATATGTTACCCTGGATGATATTTTGCATTTTTTCCCTGAGGCTGAACACGATGTTGAGCAACTCGAGGAAGCTTTTGCAGCATTACTCAGTGCTGGTATTCCTTTTGTTGAAGACACCGCCTCTGCTGAGCCGTCTGAAGATGAATTAAATGACCAGGATGATGCACTCGAAAATGAAGTCATTCACGATATTGATGATTACTTAGCCAATATCGATACCGACGATACGATCGGTTTATACCTCAAGGAAGTTAGCCGTGTTCCGCTGCTCACTGCCGATGAGGAAGTGACCTTAGCTCAACGCATTGAGAATGGCCGAATTGGCCGCGAAGAATTAGCAAAAGGTAATGCCAGCCCAAAGAAGAGACTTGATCTTAGGACTCATATTGAAGATGGTTGGTCAGCCAGAGAACATCTCATTACCGCCAACTCTCGTTTAGTGATCTCTGTCGCGAAAAAATATATGGGCCGAGGGGTTCCCTTTTTGGACCTGATCCAAGAAGGAAATATTGGTCTTATTCGTGCCACGAAAAAATTTGACTATCGCCGCGGTCATAAATTTTCTACCTATGCCACTTGGTGGATCCGTCAGGCGGTTACCCGCGCTATAGCCGATCAAGGCCGAACAATTCGCGTACCGGTTCATATGGGCGATCAGATCAACAAACTATTAAGGGTGCAACATCAACTGACCCAAAAACTCGGCAGAGAACCATCGGTTGAAGAATTGGCCGCCGAACTCGATGTTCCAGCTAAAAAAGTTGAGAATATGATCCAGGTTGCCAGAAGGCCGCTGTCGCTGGAAACCCCAACGGATGATGAAGAAGATTCTGTTCTGGGTGATTTTATTGAAGATGACGAAGCCGCTCCACCAGATGATACCGCGACCTATAACCTGCTCCGCGAACACCTCTCTGAAGTGCTCAATGGATTGCCACCTCGCGAAGTGAGAATTTTACAATTACGCTATGGCTTATTAGACGGCCAAGCATATACACTTGAAGAAGTTGGCCGAAAAATGGGTGTGACTCGCGAGCGGGTTCGGCAAATTGAAGCGCAAGCGCTAAGCCGCTTACGACACCCCTCGATCAGAAGAAAGCTTCGAGACTATTTAGGTGAATAAAAAAAAGTTCCTGATAAATCAGGAACTTTTTTTTTAAGCAATCAGCGAATCGACGATCAGCGCGATAAAGATAAAAAATAGATAGTAGCTAGAATATTTATAGAGCGTCCAAGCGACTTTATTTCCTTCTACTTTTACAACTCTCCATGCCAAAAAGATGAACCCGACCCCTAATAACACAGATGACGCTAAGAAAATCGTACCGGTGTATTGGAATAGCGGTAATAAAAGTGTCGATAGCACTAATATGATCGAGTAATTAAATATAGATCTTCTTGTGAACGTTTCGCCCATAATAACGGGCAACATTGGGATTTTCACTTTGGCATAATCATTTTTTCGAACAATGGCTAAAGCCCAAAAATGAGGCGGGGTCCAAAGAAAAACGATCAAAAACAATAGTAGCGCTTGGACTGAGATCTGGCCTGTAACAGCCGTCCAGCCAATAACAGAGGGAAGTGCCCCCGCGCCGCCGCCAATGACGATATTTTGCACGGTAGCTTTCTTCAGCAGAATGCTATAGAAATAAACGTAGTAAATAATGCCTAATAATGTGAGTGCTGCGGAAATTGGGTTAATGTAAATCAAAAAGAGATAGATGCTAACCAAGCAAAAACTAATTCCGATTGCCAAAGCCTCTGAAGGATAGATGCGGCCTGAAGGAACTGGGCGTTTGGAGGTTCGCTGCATTTCGCTATCCAGATCCCTATCGAGAAATTGATTGATCGCCCCAGAGCCACCAGCAGCGAGTGCCCCACCTAATAAAGTTAATATGATGGTTCTAGATTCTGGGACTGCCTTAGCGCCAAAGAACATACCTGCAAGGGTGGTTAATAACAATAATAATACGATGATCGGCTTGGTCAGCTGGATCACATCCATAAAACGTTCCCGCAAATTTAGTTCGGGATAATCCATTTTTTGACCAAAGGCTTTTTTTGAAGTGATCGCAAAGTAAACAAGGTCGAGGATGATCGTCAGGGATGTAATTTTGTGTAACATTCTAAAATCTGTGCTGTCACTATTCATTACCATCTCTAACCCGATCAACACCTGAAATACATAGAGGATCAGCAGAATGCTTGCTTGGTTGAGTAAGAGATGGTTTGTTCGATAATGCTTCCAAACAAAGTGGAGATTGACAACTAACCAGAACATTACGACCAGCGCTAAAATCCGATGAACAAAAAAGCTGAGTGCGGCTAAGTTGGTCGGTGTACAGAATGGCTGTTTATCGCAGATCGATAGGAAATAACTGCCCGACGTCGCATAACTGAGAAGTAAAAATAAACCTGTTAGGATGACAGTAATTGTCGTTCTTATTTTCAATGTATTTACTTTATTTATTGGCATTTTTTTGTGCTTCAGTCGTTTTGAGAAAGAATGGATATCCGAGCAATAATATTAGAGCAAACGTAAACCATTGCAATGCATATCCAGCGTGTGGACCATCTGTGATTTCAACAGTGGCAATCATAGGCAGGGGTGGTTCTGTTTGGTTGTTGGTTGGAAAAACCTGAATGAACACAGGAGAAAGTTGGTACTCATATAATTGTTGGACCTGATCTTTATCGAAATCGATCCAAAACTCTGGTCTTTTGGATATATCTTTTTTTTCTATATTGATCGACCGTCGAATTATGCCGGATAAACTAATTTCGCCATCTACCGCATATTTCAACCAATCCTGACGGGTGCCATTTCCCTCTGCAGGTATCCAACCTCTGTCGATCATAACGGCTGTGCCGTCGCTGAGGATCAACGGGGTTAGTAAAGAATAACCCAGCCGTGAATCAACATATTGATTCAACCGCACAATGGAATGATCGTTATCAAAAGCACCTATGATCTTTACTTTTCGATATTCCATATCACCGGTTATGTCATTTATATTTTTTGAAATATCGATGACGGGTAGTTGCGTTGCCTTGATGTAATTTGCGTTGAAGTTTTGTCTGAAATAGTACCTTTCAACCTGCCACAACCCTAAGCGAATGAGCACCATTGATGCCAGCAGAACTAAAAAGGTCATCAGTATGATTCTGATTTGTAGATAATATTTAAAGTTCAGCTTCATTTTTAGGTTGTTTTTTAAATGGGAAGGCGGCAATACTGTAAATAAATAACATTACGCCCAACGGAATCCCAGCGATAAAAATGCCATAAGCCCTTAAGGATCCGGTAAGCGGCTCCTTGACTTCAAAACCTAATTGTTTATTGGGCTGAAAAGAACATTCGAAGGAAAAATAGTTCGCGTCATTGAATGTTATGCTAGCAAATGAACCGGATGGAATAAATAGACTGCCGAAGTGATGATCAACAACATCCTCATTGTGAATCGTGAGAGTATCACCGAGGACAAATGTTAGTGATTCCGGAATGATCGATTCCCCTTGCTTTAAAGCCAGCCTCTCGCTTGTCCCATTTGGAATTGTGTATTCTATGGTTGTCGCCGGCCGAGTAGAACCGGTTTGCATATAGGAATACGAAATTTCATTGACGATTACAGCAAAAACTAAACCGATCAATAGGCAGACAAAAAGGCGAAAATACTTAGAATTGAGAGACATAAAATTTATAGGGGCAGTTTTTCAAGAACTGCCCCTATTATATCAGCCTAAAATGCCGATGAGGTAGAGTGCGGGGTAAAAGAAGATCCAAACTACATCAATAAAATGCCAGTAAATGGTGGCGGCTTCCACAGCCCAATAATTTTCCGATGAGTACAGATCTCTTCGGCCATTATTGAGGATAATACCAAGGAATATTACGCCCGTAAGCACATGAAAAGCATGCATCCCAGTCATCATAAAGAAAACTGCGCTCGCCGCGCTATCGCCAGCAGAGAAAGGTGCTTCCTGCCATTCTACGCCTACAACACCCAGTAAGAAGCCAACACCTAGAACAAGGGTAACGACTGTACTAAAAATAAATCCATTTTTGTTACCGGCTTTGATGTACGTTTCAGCGCGATTCATAAAAAAGCTGGAAACTAACAAAACGCCGGTTACGATCAACCCTAATACTTGGTTGAGGTCTGGTCTGGTTAGCCCCAATAAGTTGAATCGAGTCACTAGAAGACCAGCAAATAGAAAGGCATCAGACAGAATGAATAACCAAAAACCTAATCGATTGGTGGTTATCTTCCACGTTAGGCTGCTTTGATCTGCATCTTCATCTAATTTCGCCAATTTATAAACGTGCATATAGTAATAAAGAACCAAACCAGCTTTAATAGTTGCGGCAATGGATAACAGCAACAGCGATTGGTTCGTTATTGCCACCATATATTCAATAAAGGTTAAGAAAGCTAAAACAATGAATATAACCAAGCCTTGATTCAGCTGGGAGGATAAGTTGTTATGATTGTCCGACATTAAAGAACCTCTTTTTGGATAAATTCAACGTACTTCGACCCTTCCAAGCCGTAATCGTATGGCTCGCCAACAACGATCATTTCTTGGTCATAATTGTGCGCGGGTAATGGGGACGGAACCAACCATTCGGGGGAACGTGAATTCCATACGTTTCCGGTAGCGTCGGCTTTGCCCCTCACTGTTTTAATGATATTGAAAATAAACACAAGGATGGAGATCGCGATCAGGTAGGCAGACACGGTCATCGCTAAATGCCACACATCAAAATTCAAAGCGGGGTCATAATCAGCGATCCTTCTACGCATTCCTAGTAAACCTACACGCATCATAAATAACGTAAGAATAAGAAATGACGGTGTCATCAGCCAGAAGTGGATCTTACCCAAAGTCTCGTTAAGGCGTTTACCAGTAGCTTTAGGAAACCAGTAATAAAGTGCGGCGAAGAAGGGGAAGATATAACCGCCGAACATTGTATCGTGAAAGTGACCAACAATAAAATAGGTGTCGGTAAGGTGAAGATCGGTAGAAACCGTGGCATTGGGGGGACCAGTGAGGCCGCCAAGAAGGAAGACCACGATTCCACCTAACACAAACAAGAACGGGGTTGGCAGATCACGGGTAAGTTTTCCTTGCCATAAGGTCGCGATCCAAGAGAAGAATTTTACGCCGGTGGGTACCGCCACGAGCAATGTGCTGTACATAAAGGGAACTCGCAAATACTCGTTCATTCCCGATGAGAACATGTGGTGAGCCCAAACAAGAAACCCAACCAAGGCGATCCCTAAGGAAGACATCGCGATCCACTTGTAACCAAAAAGTGGTTTGCGAGCGAACACTGGCAATAATTCGCTAATAACGCCAAGACCTGGAAGAATGAATACATAAACAACAGGATGTGAATAGAACCAGAACAAGTGCTGAAACAGAACTGGATTACCGCCTTTGGTGGGATCAAAGAAAGGCATTCCCATCAATCGCTGAAATAACACTAGTTGGAAGGCCAAACCGATCATTTGGGTAGCTGTAAGGGAAATGATGGAAGTTGCGGTTGCAGCCCACACAAAAATAGGCATACGGAAAGCGATCATTCCTTTTGCTCTTAGGCGTAAAACAGTAACGATCAGGTTTAAGGCACCAAGAATGGATGACCACCCCGCAACCCATATACCAACAAAAAACATTGACATACCCAATGGCGCACGAACAGATAGAGGCGGATACCCTGTCCAGCCTGTGTCGAACCCTCCCAAGGCTAGAGAGGAGAGAAGAATGACCGCGGCCGGAATGGCAACCCAAAAAGAGAAGGCGTTGAGACGAGGGAAAGCCATATCCTGCGCGCCGATGAGCATTGGAACCAAGTAATTGATCACGCCGGCGATTCCGAGCAAGATCGATACGATCATGACCATTCCATGCAAACTCATTAAAGAGTTGTACAGTTGCAAGGATAAAAACTCGAGTGAAGAATTAGATAATTCAGTACGAAAAACGAGGGCAAACAAACCGCCGATGCACAGTAATAAGATCGACGTGACGGTGTATTGAATACCAATCACTTTATGGTCTAAAGAAACACCGAAATATTTTTTGAATCCCTCTATATCATGGTGGTGATCAGCTGTTTTTTCTCCGAGAGCCCATTTATACCAATCGGTGATCGCTCCAACTCCTGCCATGAAAGAAATCGTTCCAACCAAAGCGCCAACAACCCAGGCCGGCTCGGAAAATCCGAATGTTGTTAAGTTGAATGGCTCTAAACCCATAAAGAACCGGATCAGGGATACAAATAGCGCGCCGGCTAGTGTACCAACTACTTGCCAGACCAAGCCTTTCACAAGCCCGTAATAGCCAACAAGTGAATAGAAAAAACCTAACAGGGATAATAATACGCCAAACAACCAGGATGAAAGATCCAGGAAATATGTTGTAGAAAACGCACCACTAATAAGTGTTTGGATGATCACACCCAAAACTAAACCAAGGATCTGACCGCCTAGGTAGAAAGCCAGAACTTTGGTAACTTTTAATTCATTATTTTTCATTGACAATGCTTCTCCTATTTAAGAGTTTTAATGTATTCAATGATGTCATTAACCTGACCGTCTTTTAGGTAGGAAAAATTCGGCATAGCATTTGGGGAATAGCCTTTTACAACTTTAGCGCTTGGCATAAGGATAGATTCGCGAACAAACGCTTCATCCGCCGCGACCGTTGTTCCATCAGCTAACGGAACATTTGATTCAAATAAACCATCCCAGGTTGGACCAACACCTTTCGAACCGTCTACTGAATGGCATGCTTTACACCCAGATTCTTGGTAAAGCACTTGTCCCCGACCAGCATCTGGTTTTCCGGCCGACGCTAATTCTTGTTCTTTAGCGAGTTTGATTTGATCATCCCGCCAAACCGCGTAGTCGGCCTGGCTTAATACAATAACCGGGGCTTCCATGTAGCTATGGGATGTGCCACAAATTTCGGCGCAGCGAACCTTATAATTTCCGATCAAGGAAGGTGTAATACGATATTCGGTTATTTGCCCAGGAACTAGATCTTGCTTAATTCGAAATTCGGGAACCCAAAAGGAATGCAACACATCCGTTGACTCAAGATTTAGCAAAACTTGCTGGTCAACTGGTAAATACAAAGTATTGGTGGTAAATCCTTCTGGATATTCAAATCGCCAACCCCATTGGAAGCCTACAACCTTTACTTGATGGGCCTGAGGATCAACCGCTAAAACTTGTTTCAGGTTATCCGCTCCGATAACACCTAACGCGATAACAATGATCAAAGGAACCGCTGTCCATATTAGTTCAAGGTTGGTATGACCTTCGATATGGGGTCCATCCGTTTCGTCCCCATCTTTTCTCCGAAATACTACTAAGGAATAAACCAAAGGAACCATAATTAGTGAGAAGAAAAAAGCTATCAATTTAAATTCCAAATCAAATAGCCAATCGATCGGTTTTGACTGAATGGATGCAGAAACTGGCATCAATCCAATAGAAAGCAATGCATAATACGTCAACACCGACACAAGCAGTATTAGGACGGTTATGATTATGAAGTGCTTTTTATTTTGCATTTACACGCTCCTTAAATAAATCTAAAAAAAGAATATTATTAATTTTAATAATTCTGTTTATCGAACAATATTCGCGATATTATAAAAGTTAATAGAGTTTCGTGCTGAATTTTCGATAGGATGATTTATTAATCACCCTCAATTAAAAGAAACCTAATTGAGCTCCTTTTGCCACCGCTTCGGCTCGGTTCTTTACTTCCATTTTTTCCATAATGTGCCGAATATGGGTCTTGACGGTATTTTCTGAGATAAAAAGAATATTCGAAATATTGGAAGTTGTGTTTCCCTTCGCAAGACATCGCAACACATCGATCTCACGCTCGGTTAAGATATTTTTTGTTTTATCTTGTTGTGTTCGTCGGATGGTATTTAGGATTTCTGTAGTGATCTCTGGAGAGAGCACTGAATTGCCATTGTAAACTTGCAAAATCGAATTCTTAAGAATTTCAGGCTCAGTATTTTTCAAGACATAACCATTGGCTCCATTGTTGATAGCGCCAATGAGATCTTGGTTATCCTGAGAGATGGTCAGCATTAGTATTCTGATAGCCGGATTCAGTTTTCTAAGCTGCTGGATCGCTTGCACCCCGTTCATCTCGGGCATGTTGACATCCAATAACACGATGTCGACCTCAAGCTTACCCACCAGATTGAATGCTTCGAGCGGGTTACTAACCTCACCTACCACTTCAAATTCTCCCATTTCATTCAAGAGATTCTTTAAACCTCTACGAAATAAGGAGTGATCATCCACAAGAAAGAGTTTGATTTTTTCCATAGTTTTACAGAACTAATCTTATCTCAGTTCCAGCACAAACGGCGCTTTTGATGTGGAGCTTACCATCGATCAGTTCAGCCCGTTCGACCATGCTTTTAATTCCGATGTGATCCTTGATCTCATTTTCATGGTCGGTTTGGTCAAAGCCGATTCCATTGTCTTTGATGATGAGAATATAGTTATTGCCTTGATTACACCCACGCACTTCCACAGAGGTCGCCTCTGAGTGCTTGCGAATATTTGACAAACTTTCTTGGAGGATACGGATAATATGGAAGATCGCGCTCTCGGGTATGGTTATTAAAAGTGGTTCGAAGGATTGCTCGACAGGTATTTTGGTCTTTTTCTCAAAGTCACATAAAACTGGCTGAAGGGTAGTTATTAGATCTTTTTCTGGAGCGACCCTCAGCGAAGAGATCGATTCGCGTATATCGATGTAAGATTCTGATAAGGTTTGGTAACTTTCTTCGAAGGCCGTTATAAACTTATCTTCATCCTTTTCTTCATAAAATCTCAAAATTCGCTTGAGTTGAATTAATAAGAACGCTAAAGTTTGGGCAAAACCATCATGGATCTCTCTTGATAAGCGAATCCGTTCATCAAGCAACTCTTGGTAATTCTTTTGCATTGTCCATCTATCAAAATCGATCAAAAAACTCAATTCTGATACGAGTAATTCGAAGTATTTGTCATTGGGGAACTTAGATTGAATGTTTTCAACATCTCCCAAAACTAAATATGCCAATGGATTTGCATTCGTTGAATCGATGAATGAGAAAATAGGAACACACAACCAACTTAACTGATTTTCAGATTCTGAGCAAGTATAAGCAAATCGGTTCTTATTATCCTTTTGAAAAGACCACTGGATCGTTATTTTTTCCCAAGTTATATCCGATGACATTTTAGTAACAAGCCCATCGTCCAACGTCATCGAGAATCGTATATCAGATGGTGGAAATAGCAAATGAACAAATTGGATGTGAAGTGTAGCTGAGATCAAGGACTTGATGCTTGTGACTTGCTTATTTACCACTTCTTTTCCAAAATTTTTTTTGGTCAAATATTCGTAAGCTAAGGATTCTTTTAGGCTGTTCTCGAGTTCCTCCGCTAATTGTCCGATCGCTTCTACGATCTTATCGATCAACTGGAGATGATCCTTGGTTGGTTTGTTTTTTGAGTCGAAATATACACTTACAATACCCAGCTTCGAATCATGTGAGAGAACATTTCGACACAATATCCCTGTACCTGGATTGAAATTCAGCAATATGCAGTTTTGTTCGCTGGTTAATTCAACGCAATTTTTACATTTTTGCCTCAACTCTACCTGTTCGATCATTGCGTCGGAGGAAAAAATATTTTGATTTGGCATATTACCAAAAAAAAGTGGTGGGGAATTTTGTTTCCATTCATTAAAAGGAATAAAGGAAACGCCACTAATGGAGCTGATCTTACTTATCGATAAAAGCCCGTGCTCTATGATCTCTTTTTCTGTTCTTTTGTGTATTGCTGTTTTGTAAAAATCAAAAGCAAAACCGATGAGGTCTTGAACCTCGTGGTCTTGCGTTTGATTTTGGTTGATTACGAGAGGATCCCGTAATCGGTTTAGAAAATTCATGGCTTGAATTAGTTATTTAGAAAAAAGATCTAAAATTTCTTGAAAGTGATTCGTGGGTTTTACGTTCTCGAAGATCTTCAATATTTTCCCTTCTGGAGAAATGACGAAGGTGGTTCGTAGAACCCCATAGTACTCTTTTCCCATCATTGTTTTTAAACCCCAAACACCAAATAGGTCACATACCTGATGTTCAACATCCGCTAACAAAGGAAATGGCAGCTGGAATTTTTCAATGAATTTTGTATGTGATTTAGCGGAATCTGGGCTTACACCAAAAATGACAATATTGTTTTCCTTGAATTTGTCATAATTATCCCGAAAACCACAAGCTTCGGTTGTACAACCGGGGGTGTCGTCCTTTGGATAAAAGTATAAAACGACATTTTGACCACGGAATTGGGAAAGTTGTACTTTTTCCGAATCCTGGTTTAGTAATTCAAAATCGGGGGCAATTTCATTTTCTTTTAGGGACATATATACCTCGTCAATTTAATAATTGTAATAAATT
>CAIRYE010000005.1 GCA_903882765.1 uncultured Anaerolineae bacterium | reverse complement strand
GCATCTTCGTCAGCGATCTCGGTGGCCATGGCAAGGGCCGCTCCAACCGGGTCAGCGCTGTTTTTTTTCATCGCTTCCAAAGTGCGGTCAACGCCCCATTCCAGGTTTACGGCGGTAGGGCGGGTGGCCTTCAACATATCGCCAAGTTCCGCTGCTTTTTGGTAGAACTCAGAGCTGCCCGCTTTTGCGCCGTCCTTGATCACTTTTAGAGCGACCAAATACATGCCGTAGCCGGCAGTGGCGCCAATGAGGCCGGCACCGCGGATGTGCATTTCTTGGATACAAACTGCTACTTCTTGGGGGGTTCTAAGGTCTTCAACAACAAATTCAAAGGGTAAAAATCTTTGGTCTATGGCTTGTACTACTTCTTTATCATTTGGGTCAAGCCATATGGTGCGGTAGTGTTTTCCTTGAATGTTCACGAGATGAAACCTTTCTGATACGGCGAATAAAATGAAGATGAAGTATTAAATAGATTTTTCCAATACCGCGTCCCAGATCTTGCGTTCATTGCTAACAACGGTATCAAGATTTTTCAGGGAGAGCATAACGTAAATTGCGTCCAAAATAGTGGTTTGCGCTACGCGTGAGGCGATCACCTCTGAACGTGTCTCGTCGGAGACGCTAAGGAAGGTGATATCGGCTTGTTTGGTAAGGGGCGAGTTTAGGTTGCCGGTAATGACAATATTGAAAGCGCCATTTTTCTTGGCGCGTTCCATTGTGAGGATTGGATCGATAGAAGAACCCGATTGTGAGATCCCAATCACAACATCTTGTGGTCCAAGCAGAGCGGCATACATCAGTTGGTAGTAAGAATCAGTAAATCCGCGGGCATCCAAGCCTAAGCGCCAAAATTTATGGGCGGTGTAATCAACGATCGGGCCGCTTGTGCCAACCCCGATAATAGCAATGTGCCGAGCTTTTGAAATGGTATCGACAGCGCGAGTAAGCTCATTCATATCCATAACTTCAAGGGTGTCTTTGATGGCTTGCATGTTGGTCATAAAGACCTTGCGTGCCACCGAGGAGGGGTCGTCCGTTTCTTCCACACCTTCCAATACGATCTGGTCTGGCCGGGCAAGATCCTGGGCTAGCATGATCTTTAAATGGGTATATCCCCTAAAGCCAGCGTTTCGACAAAACCTCAAAACAGTAGTGTCACTAACGCCACATTCTTGCGCTATTTGCGCCATAGAAAGGTGGATAACGCTTTCAGGGTCCTGAAGGATCCAGCTGGCAACCTTTTGTTCGGAATCATTAAAGGCAGGTAACTGGCTTCTGATCAAAGAGAGGGAGTTGGGAGTAGAGTTATTTTCCATGGCCTAATTTGTATCACTACATAAATAAAAAATATATTGTGGTACCACTACATATTACTTTAATAGCCAAACAAAGTCAAGGAATTATCTCGTGAACAAGAATTTGGCATATTATTTAGGTGTAATGGTGCCATTTGAGAGCACTGGCCGAATAAAGAGAGCTATATCCTAAATAGGATCATCGTTATTTGGGTTCCGCCCTAAAAGCAAATGGGTCATCAAATTAGGAAGTGGCTTGACTACTTCCCTTTTTCAACCGGATATTTGGCCATTTTCCAACTCATCATCCCGCTCCTCAGGTTGATGACCGTATACCCTTGATCCACTAAGAATCTTGCGGCGGAGGTACTGCGTGAGCCGGAAGCGCATATGCAAGCGATCGTACGATCTTTTGGTAATTTATGAAATTGATTTTTCAGGTCCCCCAATGGGATCAATTTTGATCCGGCTATATGGCTATTTACATACTCTTCGGGTTGTCGAACATCTAACAGGAAAAGCTATTTGTCTGTTTTGATCTATTCAAATAACTCACTTTCTGTTACTGACGGTAGTGGTTCTCCAAAAATCTACGATAAAAAACTCATAGCACCATATCGAATAGTTGTTGATTCT
>CAIRYE010000004.1 GCA_903882765.1 uncultured Anaerolineae bacterium | reverse complement strand
TGGCACACGTATTGGTCTTATTTAGCGGGGTAGGGCTGCATATTCATAAATCGATCTCAGACCCGATCAACAATACAACCCTTCCGCGCTTTTCAAATGGCTGGTTCAGCGATGGCTCTGTGAAAGTTTGGCAGCTAGTTGTCAATAAATTTGGTATCGAGAAGCCTGCCCAAGGTTACATATTTTCAATATTGGGCGGATTAGCCTTAGGATTCGCCTTCGTTTTGCTTCTTTTCGTGATCTGGAAATTCATCCCTCGAATTTCGAAACACCCATTTATCTTCGTTCTGCTGCTCAGTTTGGTTGGTTTTTCTACGATCCTTACACCCACTCCCCTTTTTTCAATTTCTGAGGTAAACAACCAATGTGACGATGACGCCATTGCCACCTTTGAACGTGCAAGCCTGCAGTTGAGCGAAAAAATTCCCGCGGGTTCAACAGTGTTTTGGGATACCGATAAATCACCATCGCCGGCGATGCTGCTCTACCTTCTAGGTGTGAATTTATTCCCCAGTCAACTAAATGGTCGTTTTTACCTGAAAAAGGAAGAAAATTTCCCGGACGGTCTACCTCCTTTTGCATGGTCAAAAAAGATCGCCTTGGAATGGCTGAAGCGATCTGATTTTGTTGTTCTCAACGAGAAAACCGTAAAGGATTGGGACGCGTTTTTATCCACAAGCCAGCAACCGGTCTACCAACAAGTCAATCATACCGACCTAACCTATTCCTGCGACCATACCTCCTACGTATTGATCTATAAAAAAGCGAAATAAATTCTTTGGTTTTGAATTAAAAAGCTTCGATCATTACTTGATCGAAGCTTTTTTGTTGAGAGAATTTTTGATGAACTAGCTGAAACGTTATCCCTTGAGTTTCGCGCCGCATGTTCGGCAGAATTTATCGCCGGGTTTGCTGCGGTTCCCACATTCCGGGCAATGCGCCAGAGCGGATGGGTCGGCAGCGCTTGGAGCGTTGCTGGTACCTCGGTTGGTGTGACGTTTACGACTGTCTCCAGATTCACCGCGGTTTCTTCCCGAGGTGAAATACAGGAAGCCGGCAACGATCAGAAACAGCGCCCCTAATCCGCCAAGGATCCAAGGCAGGAAATCGAGGAAGTTACCGCTTGGGCTGCTCACTGGCGCGTTGTTGTTGGCGGAAACTTGTAAAAAGGAGGTGCTTGGATCATTGGTCTCGCGAGTATAGCTAAATTTATAAATGATCTTTTCGCCGTTTTGAACATTGATCTTGGTATCGCTGCTCACCGCGAAGCCTTCAGGATCAATCACCGGAGCGCTCAGAGCGGGCGCTATCTTAAGGTCAGCGGATTGTAACGGCTGCCTCAGCTCAAATTGGAAAGTGCCGATCGCGCCATCACCATTCCATTGATAGGTGTAATCGCGGGTTTTATCGGTCTTCTTGATCCCGTCATAAAACTCGATCTGAATGAACCGAGATTTTGCCGTAAGGGTGATCGTGGAGAATGCATCGCCATTTTTGAATTGATAATCCACTCCGGCATCGGATACGGTTTCAAACGAGTCGCCAACCGCGATCGTCCACAAACGATCAACGGTGGAAGGAACGCGCAGCTCGATCTCGGCCGGCAGAGTTGTCTTTTGTGAAAGTGAAAGCCTATAGATCACAAGTGCTTGGTCACTGTCAAATTCCGGCCAAATGCTAACCGCGACCGAATCGTAATCCAAATTTGCTTGGGCTTGCGCCTTGGCAGGGGTATTCGAAAAGAGTAAAGCTACTAGTGTAAGAAAAACAAAAAACCTTCGCATTGTTAATTTGCCTCCGAAAATTTATTCGATTAATTCATTATAATGATTTGGTGTACTTTTTCCTGAGAATTTTATCAGTTTTTTTCACACAGTAACTTTTTGCCCGCATTTATTGATTAATATGTAACGAAGGATCCTGTGAAAATATTCTTGCTCGATAAAGAAACTCTGTTTCGTGACGGTGTAAAAAGCTTGCTGACTGCCGCTGGGCATTCGGTGAACTGTTTTTTGGAAGACATTGCCTTGATCGAGCAGGTCATATCCTTTTCGCCGGAAGTAATTTTTATGGAGCCAATGATCTTCAGCGGTGATCCAAATGCCGTGCTGATCAGCTTAAAAGAAAGTTTGCCTGGGGTGAAAGTAGTATTCATCACCGCGGACGAAAAACATGCCCGCATTGTCGACGCTATTCAGGCGGGCGCTGATGGTTATCTATCCAAACACATTGAATCAGTAGATTTTTTTGAGATGCTCGAAAGGCTAAAACGCGATGAGCCGGCGATAACCCCCGCCATTGCCGATCTACTCTTTAAAGTGTTGCGCAAGCGGCCCGGGGACGCTCACGCTCTCTTGACCGAGATAGAACGTAAGGTGATCACCCATGCCGCCGAAGGTTTTTCCAATGCCGCCATCGCGGTTGCAATAGGCATCAGCGAGAACACCGTAAAATTCCACTTAAAAAAAGTAAACCAAAAATTGCACACCACCAACCGCACAGAAGCGGTGATGGTAGCTTTGCAAAACGGATTAATACTTAAGAGTGGGTCAAATAACTACCCATAAAGGTAGTAATCCCCCTTGAATAAACTACCCGTAAAGGATAAAATAATCTATCATTTGGCAGATTGTTTAATCTGTTTTTAATGTTTATACTTGTGGAATAATTCACAAACTTATTATGATGAACTTTTTGGTAATTTCTGATCACTCAATTATGATGGACGGCATCATTTCCCGGTTAAGTTCCGCCAGGGAAGATGTTGTTTTTCATGTTGGCAACAGAACAGATAGTTTGATCTCGCAGGTGAGCCAGTATCACCCTGATGTGGTGATCATCGAAAAAGAGGATATTAACGATTCTGGGTATTGCAGTTTGAACGCCCTTTTCAACGCCTATCCAAATATGATGTTGGTTGAGATCGATCAAAACACCGCTGAACTGCAGATCATCGGCAGCCAGCAGATCCAACCCAAGGGTTTTTCAGACCTTATGCAGTATTTGGTCACAGTTTCAAGCAACGAAGCTTCTTTTCACAATTCGGTAAATTTGGGATCGATCTAATATGCGCATAAAAACTGCCCTTCATCTGGCTCGAACCATTTCGTTATCACTC
>CAIRYE010000003.1 GCA_903882765.1 uncultured Anaerolineae bacterium | reverse complement strand
TAGAACACCAACCGCGATCAGCAGAGCAAGTGGGTTCAATGCCAAAAGCCCGCCACCTGCGGTGGCTAGCCCCATCCCACCCCTAAAACCACCGAATACCGGCCAGCAATGGCCAATGACCGCGCTGACAGCCACCAATACCGGAGCCCAAGGGCTTGGGATCATTTGGGCTGCCAAGTAAGTGGGCAAAAAACCCTTTAGTACATCAAGAAGGAAGACAAACCCGCCAGCCAAAAATCCAGCTTGGCGGATGGTGTTGGTGGTTGTTGCATGCCCTGAACCGTGATCGCGAACATCAACGCCTTTGATGGCGCGGGTGATCCAGACGGAGGGCATGAGTGAGCCAGCAAGATAACCGAACATGCAGAATAAGAGAATTAGAAGAGGGGTTGAGGAAAGGAGGGTTGTCATATTTAAAAAAAGAACAGGTAGATATTGATCAATTCTACCTGTTCTTCGCGAAATCTAAAAATTAAGCAAGTCCAACTTCATTGTTGAACTCAACAATGAGTTCGTCCACTTCGTCAGCCTGCTTTTGGATATCGGTCCAGAAATTGGGGTCATACCACATATCCTGGATCTCATTGTAGGTCTTGCCCTGTTGTTCAACCCAGGTGAAGTACTTGAGGTTGTGAACGCGGCGTTTTTCTGGGTAGGTCAATTCGAGCATGTTGTCGATGCCTTGTCCAAGTAACCATCGGCCAAAATCACAAGCAGCGGTGGATTCGTTGTATTCGCCAAATTCTTCGTGCATTTCAACAAGGCGGCTCTTGTACAATTCCATTGAGTCGGTTGCGATGGTGAAGATGACATCGTTCTCATCCATCTCGTAGTATTTCGCCATCTTGATGGCGGTGAGCACGTTGGAGATGCCGGAGAAGCCCAAAAGATCAAGCTGGGCGATGGTAGCTTCGGAAACACCTTGGCTAGCAAGGAATTTCTTGCCGGCGGGTTCGTTGAACAAACGGGCTAGGTTGACCACGGCGTTGTCATCGATGGCTACTACCAGATCGGTGTTCTTGGTGTTGTGGATCCAAGGTACATGCTTATCGCCGATACCTTCGATACGGTGAGCGCCAAAACCATTTTCAAGCAAGGTTGGGCATTGTAAAGCTTCGCTTGCCGCGATCTTGCTTTCAGGGTAAAGCTGCTTCATGTAATCGCCGCTGGCAATGGAACCGGCGGAACCGGTAGCGGAGGTGATACCGCGGAAGCGGTCTCCGGGGCGGGCGATCTGTTTGAAGACTTCTTCCATGGCGCGGCCGGTAACGGTATAGTGCCAAAGATAGTTGGGGTATTCCTGGAACTGATCGAAGATCATTAGATCTTGACCAGAGTTGCGTAATTCGTTGCATTTGTCAAAGATCTCTTTGACATTGGATTCGGAACCAGGCGTTTTAATGGTTTCGCCGGCAACCTTGGCAAGCCATTCAAAACGTTCGCGGCTCATGCCTTCGGGCAAAATGGCGATCGATTCGCAGCTAAGCAGGGCTGAATCATACGCGCCGCCACGGCAATAGTTACCAGTGGATGGCCAAACGGCTTTTTGGGTCGTTGGGTCGAACTGGCCGGTAACCAATCTGGGAACCAAACAGGAGAAGGCAGCGCCAACTTTGTGAGCGCCGGTAGGGAACCACTTGCCAACGATCGCTACAATGCGAGCTTTGACACCGGTGATGGAAGATGGCAATTCAATATAGTTGACATTGCCGAATCCGCCACCCGAGTTCTTGGCTTCGTTGTGCCAGTTGATACGGAATAAATTACGGGGGTGAATATCCCATAATCCGATCGAGGCTAACTCTTGTTTGATCTTTGCGGGGATCTTGCTGGGGTCTTTCATTTGGGCGTAGGTTGGGATAATGATGTTCTTTTCCCGAGCCCGTTGAATTGCTCTTTGACGCTTTGTTTTGTTGATGGTTAGATCGATTGTAGCCATTAAAAACTCCTTTGGGAGAAAGTTGTCAGACAAATCATATTATAAACCCATTTTGTCCATTGTGAAGAATAATATTATTAATTAAATAAACTTACACTTTTGTTGGTTGAAAATTGTTTGGTTAAGTTGTACTGTGAATGTAGTGACATAAAAGTCATGAAAGGAGGTTCACGATAGAAAAAATAGAACCGAAGTACTTTTGGAGAAGGTACGGAAATAGCTAGTTTGCCGGCGCACAGCACCAAATGCCGGAAGTTCACCACGACTCGAGTGTGGAGTCCAGAATATCCTTCTTCAAAAAATATCCTAACATGAACGTAAAATAACCAGAACGCTAGATGGATGGGTGATCCCCATCCATCTTTTTTATTTAAAAATAAATTGTAGCGGATCTCCAGTATAGGGCAATTCAAAACTTGTTGAGACAGGTTCGATGTTACCGGTGAAACCCGCTTTGTAATTGGCGCAGGTGTCATCCGCCCAAACATTGCTCTCACAAGCGATTCCGGTCATTTGCATCAACCAAGACCCTGTTAGATCAGTGGGGTGGTACCAATAGACATCGCCATTTTTATCGCTTACTACCACAACGGTAGTGCCTTCGGTTGAAATATTAAAGCCAATGCCTTGGATCGGATTCCCGGCAACATCAGTTACTTTGGCAGTGAAAACATCTGCGTTTTCAGGTTGGATCACTTTGATCTGGGTCAGGTCAACATCAGAGGTAAGTAGTTGACGAAAAACCCAGCCTTCTGTTCCGTCAGCAATCGTTACGTTGATCCATTCGTTACCAGGGGCGGTGCCAAGCACGGTCAGTTCATCCGCTTTTCCGAGCATACGTATCGCGTCGAACAGAACACCGGGGTTAGTGCGGAACATCATTCCTTCGGCAAACGAATAAACGGTGAAGGATGTAAACGGTGTAGCGGATAGTGAAACGCCAGGTGTAGCCGTTTCGAGGGCAGGCAAAGCGGCTGCGGCGGGTGTAGAGGTAATCTTCACTTCAACGGTTACTGTTGGGCCAGCCGATGGCAAAATGGTTGGCACATAGGTTTTCGTGGGACGAGTGCAGGCTGTTAGGAGTAAAAGGCTTAGTAGCACTATGATGAACTTATTTTTCATATCAACTCCTTTGTAAAAAGAATTTCTAAAGATGGGTAGGTAAATTTATTTTTTCCCCATCACGATGGTGAATTCTGGCGTGATGAATTCTTCCATTTCTTCAGGGTCTTCTCCCGTCAGGTTCGGGAAAAATTCTATGGTATGGAAGCCAGCTTCAGAGAGAAGCGTCTCCAACTCTTCTTCTTCATACCCTTTTGTGCTGGCACAGTGGTGTTGAACCGCGTTTGATTCGCTATCAACGATGTAGTATCGCTCAGTGGCGGTGTTGCTATTATCATCCCAAAAGGATTCCATCAAACAAAGATGAGGCTTGGTCGAGAACAGGCCCTCGTCCGCGCTGTACCACATGGATGGTTGATTGCCGATCTGGTCAACCGATTCGATACTGGAGGATTCGATCAAGATGAAACCACCTGGTTTGAGGGCGGTGTATCCTTTAATTAAGATCTTCTTTACATCTTCTGTGGGTAATAAATTTATGGCACCGAACAGGTAAACCACCGCATCGTAATCTTCGCCAAAATCGGCTTGACGTATATCGCCCAATTCGTAAACGCAATTTTTGGTAGCGTGTTTTTTTGCGTACTCGATGGCGGCTGGAGCAAAATCGATGCCTACACAGTAATTTCGTTTTTGGGCAAAGATCTCGGTGTAAAGGCCCGGGCCGCAGCCAAGATCTAATATTTTTCCGGGCTGATTTTTCATCAAGGTATTAAAGATCCAGGCGCATTCTTTCTGGATCACTTTCATCTGCTTGCTGGCCGCGCTGCTTTCTTGTGAAAGGTGTTCCTTCAAAACTCGCTTGCTAAACTCAGCGTCGTCCCAGGGAATTCGTTCCCCTTCGATC
>CAIRYE010000002.1 GCA_903882765.1 uncultured Anaerolineae bacterium | reverse complement strand
GTTATTGGGTGTTTCCGATTTCCTCTGGGATGATTTCATCCGTATGCAATACCAAAATCTGTTTCCGGTCATCAAAGAAACCGATACCCTTTCTATCCCCAAGGGCACCGAGCAATACCAACAGGAACTTGCTGAGATCCTCAAAACCAAGCATAAAGGCGCCGAAAAACCAGAAATTGATTCTGCGTGGAAGATCGCCCTTAATGAATTTAAGGATCGAGAAATGTTCCGGATCGATATGCGCCATATACTTGGTTTTACTGAGGAATTTTGGGACTTTTCAGAAGAACTAACCTGCCTCACCGATGTGATCGTAAACTCCGCCCTGCACCTGACCTCAGAAGACCTGCGCTCGGTACATGGAACTCCGCGGCTGGCGGATGGCTCTATCGCTCATATCACAGCCTTGGCGCTTGGCAAATGCGGAGGCCGTGAATTGGGCTTTGCTTCTGATATCGAATTATTGTTCATCTACTCCGGCGAAGGGCAAACCGATGGCACTGAGCCGATCATGAACTCGCTCTTTTTTGAAAAGGTCGTACAGCATTTTCTCAACGCCATCAAGGCAAAACAAGAAGGCATTTTCCAAGTAGATCTTCGCTTGCGGCCATATGGAAATTCTGGCAGTATGGCGGTATCTTTGGCGGCGTTTGAAAAATACTACTCACCTAAAGGCCCGGCTTGGCCTTACGAACGGCAAGCCTTGGTCAAAATGCGCCGGATCGCCGGCGACGAGTCCCTTGGCGAAAAAGTGTGTAAATTACGTGATGACTATGTGTATAACGGCGACGCGTTTGATGTGATCTCGATGCGGGCGATGCGCGAAAAGCAAGTGCGGCATTTAGTGTCCGCCGGCAAATTCAATGCCAAATACAGCCCAGGTGGCTTGGTGGATATCGAATACCTCGTCCAAGGGCTTCAGATCAATCTCGGAAGGAACGACCCTTCCCTACGGTTAAATAACATCCGCGCTGAGATGAAGAGTTTGTTCGAAAAAGGGTTTTTGACCTTGGAAGACTACACCAAATTGCACAAAGCGCATACCTTCCTGCGATGGCTGATCGATTCAATGCGGGTTGTGCGAGGCAATAGCAAAGACGTCACCGTTCCAGCTTTTGGAACGGAGGAATTCCTCTTTTTGAGCAGAAGATTGAAGTTTGGCAATGATACCGAAAAACTTCAAGAAACCATCAGTCAGGTTCAATCAGATGTTGTTGATATGAACCACCGACTACTTCAGTAGCGATTACCCCTTAAAAGGGTTGAAGTTGGTATTTGTATCGAAGAAATCTTCGTGCTCCACTTTTTTAATGAAAGTAACCACGAAATAAGTGATCGGGGTCATCAGCACCTCGATGCTTGTTTTAAAGAGGTAGTTGGTGATGGTCAAAGTAATAAATAACTCCCACGGGAATATGCCAAAAAGAGTAGCAACCGAAACGAATACCACCGAATCGACCAACTCCCCCACCAGCGTACTGCTAATGGTACGCAGCCATAAATAATTCCCCTTGGTCATAACCTTGAGCTTGGCAAGGATCACCGAATTCGAAAACTCACCGATAAGATACCCCGTCAAGGAACCCAACACGATCCCGCCCGAAGACATTCCCCCAAGAATGGCGAGGTACGCCGCGTCGCCGGCATAACCCTGCCACATTCCCTCACCGGGTAATGCCCCAACAATTCCAAAGGCAACAGATGAGAGGATCAAACAGAAAAACCCGGTCCAGATCACTCTGCGAGATTTTTTATACCCATACACCTCGGTCAAGATATCACCGAAGATATAGCTGATCGGAAAAAGGATCGTACCAGCGTCAAACGCGAGCGGAATTCCAAATAAACTAATTTTGAGATCAATGATCTTTGCGGAAGAGGCGATATTGCTGACGACCAGCACAGTCACAAAAATCGCCATAAAAATATCAAAAAACTTGAAATCCTTGGTCTCACCTTGCTTTATCTCGGTCTGTTCCATTTCCCTTATTCATCCTTCTTATCAAAAGTGACGATCTTACAAAAAGCGCACATGCCTGAATTGGTAGTAGGCTGCCCGCAGGTAGAACACACCCCGATCTGCCCCTCAACCTCTTCGATCGGCTGGTAATCATCTTCTTTAAACAAACCACTCGCCCTTGCGCTTAAGAATTTTACGTAAAAAGCCAATTTTGCGCCTGGTCGTTCATTTTCAAGCTGATTCAGCAATTCTTTGTAATAAATAGAGGTGGAACCAACCGAAAAAGGACATTCCTCGTAGATGTATTCGATCCCTCGCAGCATAGCATAAGCGGTCATTTCTTTTTCATAGAAGCGGCAAAGTGGTTTCACTTTACGAGCCAGCCCATTTTGCTCGGGTAGAACAGGTTTTTGGCGCAACAATAGGTCCTTCGACCACGATAGGGTATTCCCGAACAAGGTAGCGGCCTCGTCATCGAGGTTATGTCCGGTAGCCAACACCGCGTAACCATGCTCAAAGGCGATGCGGTTCATTTCATGCCGTTTTACTACTCCGCAAACCGAACAAGGTTTCATCCTTCCGCGCGAGCCATTGCTTGCCAATTCAGGGATGGATTGACCGCGCTCGCCCTTCACATCCACCACGATCAGTTTTTGCTGGTTTTTTTCCGCGAATTCTCGGCACAAACGCAGTGATGTATCAGAATAGCCGATCCCTTCATCAATTCCCAATCCGATGTAGATCCCATCCACCTGATACCCCAACCTGATCAAGATATCCCACAAGGACAGTGAGTCTTTTCCGCCGGAAACCGCCACTAAAATTTTTTCGTCCGGACCAAACATCCAGTATTTTCGAATAAATCTGGCCGTTTGCTCAGGGATCCATTCAAGGTAATGTTCTTTGCACATTGCCAGTTTATGCTGAGGCATATTTACCACAGCCTTGGTACCGCATGTTTTACATTTCATATCACCCGCCCGAGATCACGGATACTAATTTAATGATATCGCCGTCTTTTAAGATCTCATCCTGTAAGATCATTTCGCCATCTTTCACCGCGATAACGCTTTCGGGCAGAATATTGATTTTTTTGAGTGAATCCATCAGGGTACTGCCTGGTTTCACTTCATGTTTTTTCTCTCGTAATACAAAGGTAACTGGCATAAGCCCTCCGGGGGTAAAATTTTATCACGGCATTTCAGGGAATGGTTAGGCGCTAACCCTATTAGAGTATATAATTTTTGTGCTATGAAAAAAACAAGCGCAAGCTCGAGTTCTCACAATCAAAGGATCGGCAAGTGGGGTGAACAAACCGCCATCGATGTCTTGGTTGCTAAAGGATATCAGGTCGTTGAACGAAATATATACACCCCCTATGGCGAGATCGATATCGTTGCCCTCAAGGACGGGTTCTACACCTTCATTGAAGTAAAAGCGCGTACAACAAATACCGCCGGCAACCCAGAAGACGCGGTAAATTCCAAAAAACGCAACCATATGGTCTTAGCCGCCCAAGCTTATGCTGATACCCACGATATTACAACCTACCAGCTTGATGTCATCGCCATCGAAGGCTCACCTAGTCAAATCCCAGAGATCACTCATTTTGAAAATATCTAACACCCCTAAACCGAATTTGCTGATCATTTTGGGTCCCACCGCGGTTGGCAAAACCGAGCTCTCCATCAAACTAGCCCACACCCTCAACGGTGAGGTCATTTCCGCCGATTCCCGCTTATTTTACCGAGGAATGAACATTGGTACAGCCAAGCCAACCAAGGATGAAATGGACGGAATTCCTCATCATTTAATAGATGTGGCGGCGCCGGATGAAACTTGGTCATTGTCCGTTTTCAAAGAGAACGCCGAGCGTTTGATCCAGGAGATCACCGCTCGCGGTCATTTGCCCATCTTCGTTGGC
Source organism: uncultured Anaerolineae bacterium (assembly GCA_903882765.1). GTDB lineage: Bacteria > Chloroflexota > Anaerolineae > Anaerolineales > Villigracilaceae > UBA5195. The sequence continues at coordinate 644 of CAIRYE010000002.1, read as the reverse complement.
GGTACCGGCCAATACATCCGCGCTATCACAGATGGCTGGCAACCGCCAACCGTTACTCCTAACCAGCGCCTTCGAGAGATCCTCGAACAAATGGCGGCGGATACTTCAACCTTACAGCTTCACAACAAACTCGCGATCCTCGACCCTGCGGCGGCTGCCTCCATAGATCACCGCAATGTTCGCAGAACCATCCGCGCGCTAGAAGTGATCTTACAAACAGGCGAACTGTTCTCAAAACAACGCAACTCCGATGAGAGCGCCTACAATTGCATTTTCATAGGCCTGATCAGACCTCGCGCCGAGTTATATCAGCGCGTTGATCAACGCATTGAAAATATGTTTGAAGCGGGCTTATTAGCGGAAGTGGAGGGATTATTGCGGAATGGCTATTCCGGTGATCTCCCCAGTATGTCCGCCATTGGATACCGCGAAGCGATCTTAGTACTCAATGGATCGATCAGTTTGGATGAAGCAATGAGTGAAATGAAACGTATCACGCGCGTGTTCATACGCCGCCAAGCCAATTGGTTCAAAGCGGATGACCCCACCATTCACTGGTTCAATCCTTCCTCAGACTCGGTCGAAACCATTCGAGAAACCATATTGCGAGACTTAAAATAAAAGATCCCGGTGAACCGGGATCT
>CAIRYE010000001.1 GCA_903882765.1 uncultured Anaerolineae bacterium | reverse complement strand
AGCGTTGGTCTAAACCTTTATCAAAAACGGTCTGTGAGCTGATCCTATGCCTTTGTACGAATTTCGCTGCACCCAGTGCGAACATGTCTTTGAAGTCATGCAACGATTCTCGGAAGCGGGAACCATTCCACAATGTCCATATTGCCAAAGTGCTGAAACTCAGAAAAAACTTTCAACTGTTGCGTCCTTTGCCTCAAGCGATGGAGGGTCACCTTCAAGCGCGAGCTGTGGCAGCAGTGGCGGTTTTTCCTGAGCAGGTTAACTTTGGCGATCGTGTATCGTCCTCATGTAAGGATTCAATAAGGAAGCAATAAATATGTCAAAAACAACAGTTAGATGGATCACCGGTCAACAATTCATTGGTATTGATTCAACAAATCATTCTGTAGTGCTATCCACCCCATCTGAGGGTATTGGTATGAAACCAAGCGACTTGTTACTGGTCGCCCTCTCCTCCTGCATAGCTGTAGATGTAGTCGAGATCATAGCTAAAAAGAGAATGCAGCTCGAAAGCCTCGAAATCGCGGCGGACGGACAACAAGATCAAGATCCCCCATGGACTTTTCGCGCCATCGATCTCCTCTTTACCTTGCGCGGTAAAGGACTGGTTGAGAAAGATATCGCTCAAGCCATTGAATTAGCCGAAAACAAGTATTGTTCAGTTGGCGCGACGATTCGTGGAACAGCGCAGATCACCACCCGATTTGTCATCAACCCTGATCAAGCATAATATGGATAATATTGGGATGAAGGTTCATCTATCCTTGGGTTTTGATGCTGCCCGAGAAAAGGTAATAGAACTTCTAAAGGTAGAAGGATTTGGTGTTCTAACCGACATCAATGTAAAAGAAACGCTGAAACAGAAACTTGATATTGACTTCATAAAATACGAGATCATTGGTGCTTGTAACCCTCCCCTCGCCTATCGGGCGATATCCGCTAATTATGACATTGGATTATTTCTTCCTTGCAATGTGATACTATATGAGGAAGGTGCTGGAACTACAGTAAATATCATTGATCCGATGTCGATGGTGGAATTTTCCCCACAAGAAGATCTGCGCACCGTCGCCACCGAAGCAAAAACTCGACTGGAAAGAGTTCGTTCGAGTCTTGCCAACCTAAAATAATCTATACGAAAAGTGTTCGACACAGATAAAGGGATCCAGCCACGGATCCTTTTTTCTTTAATTTGACACCAGTCATCCACAACTTATAATTTTTTTATAGAGAATACCAAAGGATAAATTATGTCGGATAAATGTGTGTTGAATGGAGTTTCCCTCTCGATTGAGGATGTTGTGCAGGTTGCCTACAATTACAAACTGGTTGAGCTTAGTCCGCAAGCCATTGTGGATGTGGATCGAGCCGCCGCCGCTGTGCAACAAATGCTGGACAATGGCGAAATTGTTTATGGGGTCACTACTGGCTTTGGGGCGTTTAAAGACCGCATTATCTCGATCGATCAGGTGGAGGAATTGCAGCGAAATATTCTGCTCAGCCACGCTGTAGGTACAGGTCCTTTGTTTGATACTCCCACGACTCGTGCTATTATGCTTATTCGCGCCAACACATTGGCAGCCGGTCATTCTGGTATTCGTTCCAATACGCTTAATACGCTTATCGCGATGCTCAATCATCGTGTTCATCCTCGAATCCCCAAAAAAGGATCTCTCGGCGCGAGCGGCGATCTTGCTCCATTGGCACACATGGCGCTGCCTTTGATCGGTGAAGGTGAAGCTGAATATGAAGGCGTTATGCTGACCGGAGCCTTGGCGATGGAAAAAGCGGGCCTCAAAACGATTGTCTTGGCCGCAAAAGAAGGGTTAGCCCTCACCAACGGCACCTCAGTTATGTGCGCCCAAGGAGCACTTTCAGTACAGTGGGCAGAAATGCTCAGCCATACCGCCGATGTAGCAGGCTGCTTAAGCCTTGAGGCTTTGCATGGAACCTTACGCGCTTTCGACCCGCGAATCCACGCCTTACGCCCACACCCGCGTCAGGTTGAATGTGCCAGTTATCTACTCAAATTATTAGATGGCAGTGAATACACCCGACCGCACGATCCCACCAATGTTCAGGATGCCTACACCTTGCGGTGTATTCCCCAAGTACATGGCGCTATTCGCGATGCCATCGCTTATTCACGCTGGGTAATTGAGATCGAACTCAACTCTGTAACCGATAACCCGCTGATCTTCTTTGACGAACAAGGCAAAGTTGATGTGATATCGGGCGGGAACTTCCACGGCGAACCGATCGCTATCGCCATGGATTACCTCGCCATTGCACTTACCGAGCTGGGCAACATTTCAGAACGCCGTACGATGCGGCTAACTGATGATGTTAGCAATGCCCATGTGTTGCCCGCCTTCCTAACCCGTGATGGCGGCTTAAATTCGGGATTTATGATCACACAATACACCGCCGCGGCTCTCACTACTGAGAATAAGATCCTAGCCCATCCCGCCAGTGTCGACACCATACCAACATCGAAAAACGTAGAAGACCATGTATCGATGGGCAACACGGCCTGTATCAAGGCATCCGAGATATTGACCAATGTCGAACACATTTTGGCGATCGAGTTGATCTCCGCTGCGCAGGGTATCGATTTCCGTAGGGAGATCCACGGCGAGGCAGCAAAAATGGGCAAGGGCACAGGTCCGGTGTACCAATTGATCCGTTCGCAGGTTCCGTTCATTAGCCGGGATGTGTATTTGTACCCGTTAGTGGAATCAGTAAAAAATCTGATCCATTCAGGGATGGTTGAGCAGAGCATCATGAAAGCATTTCAATGATCGAAGCCGACCTGATCCTTTATAACACCAGCCAGGTACACACCTGCGCCAGCCAAGGGAAACCCAAAAAGGGCAAATCCATGAGCGATACCGGCGCGATCGAACAAGGAGCCATTGCCATAAAGGAAGGGTTGATCCTTGAGGTTGCCCCGCAATCCGAGATCCTAAAACGCTACGGATCTAGTAAAAAACTAGATGTGGGCGGCATGGCGGTATGCCCGGGGTTCATTGACCCGCACACACATATCGTTTTCGCTGGCAACCGTATCAATGAGTTTGAGCAAAGGGTGAGTGGAAGCACGTATCTCGAGATCATGGCAGCTGGGGGCGGTATTATGAGCACCGCCAGAGCGGTTCGCGAAGCCAGCGTTCAAGACCTGGTTGAACAATCCCTCCCCCGCATGCAAAAGATGACCGAATACGGTATGACCACTATCGAGATCAAGACTGGCTATGGACTCGATTTGCCAAGTGAGATGAAAATGTTACAGGCGATCGAGCAATTGGCTGCCCTATCTCCTTTAACCATATTGCCCACTTTTCTCGGCGCGCACGCCTTTCCGACTGAGCTAAAAGCTGAACCAGAAACCTATGTAAATTTAGTCGTCATGGAAATGCTGCCTCAGGCTATGGAATGGTTCAAAGGATCTTCCTTTTTCCAAAAAGGATTGCCCTTCTTCTGCGATGTTTTTTGCGAACAAAACGCTTTCAACTTAGAGCAATCCACCCGAATTCTCACCGAAGCAAAAAAAATTGGTTATAAGATCAAGATCCATTCTGATGAATTTACTTCATTGGGTGGAATAGGTCTTGGCATTGATCTTGGCGCTACGTCGGTTGACCACTTGGATGTTGCCACAGTGGACGACCAAAAGCGACTAAGTATGTCGGAGACGGTGGGCGTCTTATTACCTGGAGTAAATTTCAACCTGGGCAGCACTCACTTTGCGGATGGCCGCGGGATGATCGATCGCGGATGTGCCATCGCACTTTCTACCGACATCAATCCTGGGTCATGCCCATCTCCCTCTATCCCCTTGATGATGGCGATCGCCTCACGCTACCAAAAACTTACCCCAGCTGAAGCCTTAAATGCATGCACCATCAACGCCGCTTTCGCGGTTGGAGTAGGTAAAATGTGCGGTTCTTTAGAAAAGGGAAAGCTAGCCGATCTGGTGGTATTAAATCAGCCAGATCATCGTTATCTTTCGTATGAATTTGGTTCTAACCCGGTGAAGTACGTTCTTAAGAAGGGGAATTTGATCTAGGATCGCTCAAAATTAATCATCAAAGCCGGTATGGTACAACTCAAAATACTTCTTACGATTCTCCAGCAACTCGCTATGGGTTCCTTGTTCAATGATCCTACCATTTTCTAAAACAACGATCTTATCAGCATGGGTAATGGTGGAAAGCCTATGGGCAATGACAAAAGAAGTTCGCCCTTTGAATAAAACTGCCAAGGCATTCTGGATCAATTTCTCGGTTTGAGTGTCGATTGAGGAGGTTGCTTCGTCTAAGATCAATATGCGAGGATCAGCCAATAATGCTCGTGCTAGTGAGATCAGCTGTCGCTGTCCCACACTCAGTAATACTCCACCTTCAGCTACATTCGTTTTGTAGCCATTCTTCATCGCATTGATAAAATCGTGCGCGCCTACTGCCTTGGCTGCATCAATGATCTGCGCCTCAGTCGCGTCGAGTTTTCCAAATCGAATATTCTCCTCCACTGTTCCATTGAAGAGAAATGGATCTTGCAAAACGATACCCATATTTTGTCGCAATGACATTTGAGTGACCGCGCGAAGGTCCCAACCATCGACCGTGACGGATCCAGTTGTTGGATCATGGAAACGCGAGAGAAGCTTGATGATGGTGGTTTTCCCTGCCCCCGTTCTACCCACAAAAGCGATGTTCTGCCCCGCTTTTATATCCAAATTTATATTTCTGAGAATGGTGGTAGTTGGATCATCTGGAAAATGAAAACTCACATCCTTGTATCGCACATTTCCCTGAAAAGCACCGAGAACTTCAGCGTTGGGTTGATCTTGTACTTCAACGTCAGTATCCAGCAAGTTTAGGATCCTCTCGCCACCCGCCATTGTTGATTGCAAGCTATCGATTCGGCGGAAGAGATCTCGGATCGGTTCAAAGAATCGATCGATGTACAAAATGAAAGCAACCAGAACACCGGTAGAGATCGTATCACCAAAAAAACGGGTACCACCGATATATACCACCATGGCAATGGCGATAGCGCCGAGCAGATCGACCACTGGAAAGTAAATTGCGCCTACCTTCGCGGCATCAAGACCAGTTTGGAAATGATATAGGTTCGGGCTTTGGCTAAAGTTATCGAAATTTTGTTTTTGTCGGCTAAAGGCTTGGACAACTCTTATGGCATTAATGTTCTCAGCCAGCACCGAGTTTACCCAGGAAATTGCTGAACGGACCCTGCGATAATACACACGTGAGTAATTTCTGAATACCATCGTGGCAAGGACCATCAAAGGCAACACCGAGAAGGTGATCAGTGAAAGCCTAAGGTTCATACTAAGCATAGCGATCATAATGCCCACTAAGGTAAAAATATCCCTGAGGAGAGCGAGTAACGCGAAAGTGGTAAATTCACGTACAACCTCTACATCATTGATCACCCTCGTGATGACGCGGCCGACGCTGTAATGATTAAAAAATCCGATCGATAGCTTTTGCAAATGCGCAAAAAGATCACGGCGCATACTGTAAATCGCGGATTGGCCCACGAAGGCCATTTGCATTACACGCAAATAGGTAAACAGCCATTGTAAAAGGGATGCCCCAAAGTAAAAGAGTACCCAGTACAACAAACGATTCGGATCTTTTTTGTTCAAGCCTTCATCAATGGCAAGTTTAACAAAGGTAGGGCCGGCAACATTCGCCGCGATGGCAATTCCCATGAACACCAATGAGAATATAACCCGCAGGCGATAGGGGTAGATATAAGAATATAACCTTCGAGCTATCGCGAAATCGAAAGGTTTATCGTATTGTTCTTCTGACTTAACGACAAAATCTGGTGGGGATATGCTCATTCGGAAGTCCCTTCATCCAGATCGTTCTTTTCAGGTCTAAAAATATCGACATCCGCTGCAGGGGTTGACTCACCTTGAATAGATGGACTCTTTTCTAATTGCATATTGAATATTTCGCGGTAAAGCCCATTTCGTTGGATCAATTGTTTGTGAGTACCCACTTCAACGATCGTGCCCTTATCAAGAACAACGATGCTATCAGCTTTTTTCACGGAACTGATTCGGTGGGCAATGATGATAGTGGTTCTACCTACCATGAGATTATTGAGAGCGTTTTGGATCAATTTTTCGGTATTGGTATCTACCGATGACAAGGAATCATCCAATATTAAAATCCGGGGGTTGATTAAAAGGGCTCGCGCAATGGCAACACGCTGACGTTGGCCACCCGATAATGTGATGCCTCGCTCACCAACCACTGTTTGATAACCTTCAGGGAGGTCCATGATGAACTCGTGTGCTTGGGCAAATTTTGCCGCTTCGATCACTTCGTGATCTGTAGCGTTCGGCCGGCCAAAGCGGATATTCTCGAACACGCTATCCGAAAAAAGCAGAGATGTTTGCAGTACCATTCCGATTTTTCGACGTAGATCGACCAGGTCATACTCCTTTACGTTTACCCCATCGATCAACACCTCCCCCTTTGGAAACATCATAAAACCGTGGAATGAGGTTGATCAGGGAGGTTTTACCCGATCCTGTGGAACCTATTAGGGCTACAACTTGATTCTCTGTTACTTTAAGATCGATGTTGTGCAAGGAGTCGGAAGTTTCATATT